>JAJYJA010000216.1 GCA_021789795.1 Deltaproteobacteria bacterium
AGGGCCGATATACAAGGCGCGGGGTGTGTTTGGCGAGTGAGGCCATACAGATGGTATGCCGAACGAGCCAAACCGCCACGCGCCGCAGTAGATCGGTCTTTTTGCGACGCCATCACCTTTGGGCGAGGCCATTATTTCTGCCCGCTGATGAAGCGCGGCGGACGGTTGCGGTTAGGGCCGTAACCGGAAAGGGCGCGTCTGCCCCGGCGCAGGGCGGCGAGCGATTTGCCGAGCCGGTTCCGCTCGCCCTGGGCGGCCACGAAGAGCTGGGCCTCGCCTTCCATGAGGCGTTGAATCCGGTCCAAGAGCAAGGGCCGCAGCTCGGGGTCGATGCCGGCGCTCTGGGCCTCGGCGAAGACCTGCCGCAGTCTGTCCACCAGCTCCTGGCGTTCCGCGAGCCAGCCCTTGATCTGGCTTAACTCGCCGGTTGTCAGCCCCGCCAGGTGTCTGGCCTGCATGGCAAGACAGTGCTCGGTGGCCTTAAGCAGCGAGTCTCTGGTCTCGGCTGGGGTGTTCATGGCCGTCCCTCCCGTGGGGATCTTGGGGTCGTAAGCCGGCAAGGCATGCTATATGGCCACCGATACCCCGCGCAGTTGGCAGGCGGCGGCGTCCAGACCCTTGAGTTTCCGGGGGCCGGCGAGGCCGTATTCGGCGATTCCCGGCGGGGCGGCGGCGGTATGGGCCTCGGGCCGAGGGGCGGCGGGCTCCTCCGGGGCCGGGCCCACGGTCAGGCCCGCCTCGCGCATGGCGGTGGCCTCCCAGAGCTCCCGCAGCCGGTCCAGGTAACGGTGGGCCTGACGGATGGCCTCGGGGTCGCCGGTGATCCCGACCTTGGGCAGCTCGATGAGGATGGCGGAGTAGAGGCCGCGCAGGAAGGCCGCCGCCTCGGAGGCGTCCGAATCCTTGATCGAGGCGTTTAGTTCGCTGATGATGGCGATGGCCTTGCTCAGATTCTCACCCCGAGCCTTGGCGTCGCCTTGCCGCACCCCCTGCTCGGCCAGGTCCAGATGGATAAGCACCCGTTCGTAAAGCAGGTGGATGAGCTTGACCGGGTGGATGTTGGCCTGGGCCTCGCTTTGCTGATAGGCGGTTCTGGCCTTGGCGGTGTTCATACGTCGCTCCTGTGGTGAATGGTTGACGGGCCTGTTCGCCCTGCTTGGTAACTATCCAGCTTATTGCCGCAGAACTGGCCCGGCTGGGGACCGTAACTATTAAGCCGCGCCCCGCTCGTCAGGTTGGGCCTCCGTCATGGCCCCTAAAATCCGCTGCTGCTCGAACTGCTGCTCGATGAGCTGCCGGTGCCGCTCCAGCCGTTGCTTAGGCTGTTGAACTGGCCGGTCAGGAAGTTCGACATCGAGGTCATCTGGTTCATGTAGGAATCCAGGGCTACGAACTGCTGGGTCATCTGGTCGTACTTCTTGTTTAGGCGGTCGGTGTCGTCGGCGATCTGCTGGTTTAGGTTGTCGATCCGGGCCTGGGCGGCGTTCTTGTCCCCAGCCACCGAGCCGCTGTCGCTGGTTAAGGTCAGAAGCTGGTTGTTGACGGTGTCGGCAAAGCCGGTGATCCCCTTGGTGGAGTCGCCCAGGAAGAAGGCCTGCACCGCGTCGGGATGGGCGCTTAGGGCCGCGTTTAAGGTGTTGCTGTCGATGGTGATGCTGCCGTCGCGGTTGAAGGTGAGCCCCAGGTCGAACATGCTCTTGACGGCGCCGGTGGGGTCGGCGCCGTTGGTGGTGGTCATTAAATTTTCCAGCTCGGAGGGCAGGTCGCGGCTGGTGGTGCTGGCCAGGACCCCGAAGGTGCTGGTCGTGGTGTCGTAGCCGCTCTTGCTGCTTACCTCCTGCACCACGTCGTTGTAGGCGGTGACCAGGGAGGTGATCATGCCGCCCAGGCCGCTGTTGTCGCTGGCCACGCCCAGGGTGGTGGTGCCGTTGCCCTGGAGGTTAAAGGTGACGCCGCTTAGCACGTCGTTGACGGTGTTGCCCTGCCGCTGGTAGGAGACGCCGTTGACCGTGAACTGGGCGTTTAGGGAGTTGGCCGCCGTCTGGCTGGCCTGTTGGGTCATGGTCAGGTCGGGGAGCTGGGACAGGAAGCTGATCCGGTGGCTCTCGCCGGTGCTGTTGGCGGTGATGGCCAGCTTATAGGGGTTGTTGGGATCAACGCCGTCGTTGACGATGGCGGCGGTGATCCCAGGGTTACTGCTGGCGGTGTTGATCTGGGTCGCCAGTTGGCTTAAGGTGGTGTCGGCGGCCACCGAGAGCGAGGTGGTGCCGGTGCCGGACTGGATGGTCAGGGTCTTGGCCGGGGGGGCGAAGGTCAGACTGGTGCCGTTGGTGGTGATCGCCACCCGGTTGGCCTCGCCGGTGCCGCCGGGGGTGGCGGTGGCGATTTGCAGGTAGGTCTGGCCGCCCGAGCTGGAGGTCGAGGCCACCACCTTGCCGGCGTTCTGGGGGCTGTTGTTGATGAGCGACACCAGGCTTAGGCCGCTCGCCCCGCCGTCGTCCATCATGGTCGAGCTATCGACGTTGACGGTGATGGTGCTGCTGCCCCCGAAGGTGATGGTGAGCTGGCCGGGGCCGGCGGCGACGGGGGTGGTGGCCGGATTGGCCACCCCGGAGGAGACCTGGCTGGTGGGCACATAGACGATGCTGTCGCTGGAGGCCGCCCCGGTTGCGGACATCCAGGAGCTCTGCTGGGCCAGGTTGGTGACGTTGAGGGTTGAGTTCTGGACCGTGGCCCCGTCGCTGACCGTGGCGGTGGCCACCGACGGGGAGGAACTGGTGATGGTGCGGCCCAGAAAGGTGCTGGACAGGGAGAGGTTTAGGGCCGCCCCCTTTAAGGTCAGAAGCTTGTTGTTGACCGTGGTCAGCTCGTTAAGCTGCGACTGGGCAGAGGTAATTTGCGTCTGCTCGTTGGTGATGACCTGTTGGTCAACGGCCTTGAGCTGATCCAGAATGCTTTGCAGTTGCAGCCCCGAACCGACGCCTAGGGTGGTGATGGTGCCTGTGGCCATGGTAGTGCCGCCAAGTTGAGTGTCGGGTTGACTAGCCTTGGCAAGGCGAAAAGCAGGCCGCCTGCCAACGTAACTATCCAGCCGCACCCCATCTGCTTTGTCACCAGCCGGCTTACATACCGAAAGTATAGCTCGCCGGCTGGGTTTCGCGCATCTGGGGCGCGGCTGAATAGTTACGGTTCCCAGTAGATGCCAATTCTGCGGCACTAAGCTGGATAGTTACCTGCCAACAGACCTATCGGCAGAAGGAGAAAAATTCTTTACAGGAATTTAAGCCGTCCCCCGTCCCCGGCGCTGCCGATGCCGCGGAGGTAGGGGATTGGCTTGGGCCTGGGGGGCGTCGGGCGCGGTTGCTCAGGCGAAGTGGAAGAAGACCTTGACCCCCAGGCGATGCACCCTGGCGTGCAGGTTGCGTAGCGCGGTGATGAGGTCGGCGTAGCCCAGGTCCACCAGGAAGCGGTTGGGTTCGGGCAGGGGGG
>JAJYJA010000217.1 GCA_021789795.1 Deltaproteobacteria bacterium
CCCTTTCAGCCCGGCGGCTACACTGACCCTCCCTACGGCGTCCGCTTCCACCAGCTCACCCCCGATCTGCACCAAAAGGCCGGCCTGGCCTGTATCGACTGCCACGGGGGCAGGGAACTGATGGCGGGCGGGCGGCCAGTCGCCTGCCTGGACTGCCACGGCCCCGCCATCCCGGGGGACACCACCCTCAAGCTCACCGACCAGGAGGGCCGCCGTCTCTTGACCACCCGCGCCAGCGGCAAGCAGCTCGCAGTCCCCCTGCTGCGCGACCCGGCCCACCGGCGCTACGGGGCCCAGGTGGCCTGCGAGGTCTGCCACGCCCAGTGGAGTTTCGCCGACCACGGCGACTACCTGCTGCGGCAGGACGAGGCCGATTTCGAGTCCCCCTGGTACTCCCTCATCCGGCAGGGCAACTGGCAGGTGGAACAGGAGTTAAACGCCGTCTTCAACGGCAACGGCCTGGATGGCCCGCCCTCGATGACCGACCGCGTCGCGGGCGGCTCGTCCAGGGGCCTGTGGTTGCAGACTTACAGGCTCAGGCGCTGGGAGGAGATAAACACCTGCCGCGACCATCAGGGGGTGTTGCAGGTCTGCCGGCCGCTGCTCGACCTCCACCTCTCCTACGTCAACGCCCAAGGCGAGGTGGTGATCGACGGGGCCACCCCGGTGGCCGGCACCCAGGTCATGCAGCCCTACACCCCCCACACCACCGGCCCGGCCGGGGATTTCTACTGGCGGCGGCTCGACGCCCAGGCGGACAGGTAAACGCCCATGCCGGCAAAACTGCGCAAGGCCTACCTCCTCCCCCTGCTGCTCCTCTCCCTGCCGCTCCTGACCCTGCCCGGCTGCGGCACCAAGGAGCTGCCGAGCTACTACCCTCCCCCCGCCCGGCCCGCCTGTCCCTCCATCCCTGGCCGCGTCCCCCCTACCCAGCGGCCCTACACCGTCAACGGCAAGACCTACTACCCCCTGCCCTCGGCCTGCGGCTACGTGGAACGGGGCATCGCCTCCTGGTATGGCCCCCGCTTCCACGGCAAGATGACCTCGGACGGCGAGGTCTATAACATGTACGGGCTGACCGCGGCCCATAAGCTCCTGCCCATGAACACCATGGTGCTGGTCAAGAATCTGGACAACCACCGGGAGGCGGTGCTCAGGGTCAACGACCGTGGCCCCTTTGTCAAGGACCGGATCATCGACTTGAGCCTGGGCGCGGCCCGGGCCCTGGGCCTGGAGGCGCCGGGCACCGCCCACGTCATGGTCACCGCCCTGGGCGAGGCCAAAAGGCCCGCCGGCGGCGGGGCGCCCCGGTTCGTTGCCTATCAGAATCTTTCGGAGGGGGAGTTTTTCGTGCAGTTGGGGGCCTTCACCAGCCGGGAGAACGCCGAACGGCTGAAGGCGGAGATGCAGGGCCGGGGGCTGAAGGCGATGTCGGAGGTCTATGACCGGGGGGATGGCTGCCGCTTCTACCGGGTGCAGGTGTGGGCCGGACGCACCCTCGACCAGGCCCGGATGGCGGCCCGTTCCTGGGAGGCTCGCTACCCCAACGCCTTCGTCGTCGCCCGCTAGCGGTTTGATCTACGGTCGCCGTCCTTTCAACCGAGAAGGCCCCTGCCGTAAGCTCTCCCGCAGGGGCAACCCGTAGATTCGCACCTTGTTCAACCTGCTGCAAGGGGTTGGCCTGCGCCTGCATATCACCCCGGAGCCGACCTGAGTTTGTCCTAGCCCTCACAATTGATGGGGGGCCAGGCCATGGAGAACAATTCATTGCCTTGGCATGGTAGCTGCCTGAAAACCAAACCGTGCCTGGCACGGCCGAAAGTCCATAGGCGGCAGTGTGGGACAACGTCATAATGCACCATCAGCGCCAGTCGCGTCATCCCCGGGGCGGGCGGGGCCGGATTTATCAGGGGTTGTCTTGAGCTTCGGCGGGGTATTGTTGGTCGTTCACCGGTTCCATCCAATCGGCGCTCTTGCCGTCAAGAAGCTCCACAATGGCGAGGTGCGTCATGGCCGTGGCCGGTGCGGCGCCGTGCCAATGCTTTTCGCCGGGGGCTATCCAGATCACGTCTCCAGGCCGGATCTCCTCGATCGGCCCTCCCCAATGCTGGACCAGTCCGCAACCGGCAGTGACGATCAAGGTCTGCCCCAGGGGGTGGGTGTGCCAGGCGGTCCGGGCGCTGGGTTCAAAGGTGACACTCGCCCCCAAGATCCGTGCCGGATCACTCCCCTTAAACGGGCTATCGATGCGCACTCTCCCCGTGAAATACTCTTGCGGCCCCTTGCTGGATGGAGCCGAGCCGCAGCGAGAGATGGTGATGGCTGGGAACTTATCTTCGGTATTCATTTTTTCTGCCCTCCCTTTGGCGTTATGCTGATTTGAGAGAGGCCATGTCGATGGCGAAGCGGTACTTCACCTCGGATTTCACCAGCCTCTCGTAGGCCTCGTTGACCTTCTGGATGGGGATGACCTCGACATCGGCGGTAATGTTGTGCTGGCCGCAGAAGTCGAGCATCTCCTGGGTCTCGGCGATGCCGCCGATGATTGATCCCGACAGGCTTTTGCGACCGAAGAGCAGGGCAAAGGCGGAGACGGCCAGCGGTTTCTCCGGCGCCCCGACCAGGGTGAGGTTACCGTCACGGCCAAGCAGATGGAGATAGGCGTTGAGGTCGTGGTCGGCGGAGATGGTGTCGAGGATGAAGTCGAAGCTGCCGGCCTGCCGCTGCATCTCCGAGGCCTGACGGGAGACGACGACCTCGTGGGCGCCGAGGCGGAGCGCGTCCTCTTTCTTGCCCGGCGAGGTGGTGAAGACCACGACGTGGGCGCCGAAGGCCCGGGCGAACTTAACCCCCATGTGCCCCAGGCCACCAAGGCCGACCACGCCGACCTTTTTCCCCCTGAGGTCTCCCCAGCGACGTATCGGCGAATAGGTGGTGATCCCGGCGCAGAGCAAGGGCGCGACCCCGGCGAGATTGAGGTTTGCCGGCAGGTGCAGGACAAAGCCTTCATCGACGACGATGCTTTCGGAGTAGCCGCCGTAGGTGACTCCGCCGAGGTGTTTGTCCGGTGAGTTGAAGGTCAGGGTCTGGTTCGGGCATAACTGCTCCAGGCCATCCCGGCAATGGGGGCAGGTGTGATCCGCATCGACCAGACAGCCGACGCCTGCCAGGTCGCCCGGTTTGAATTTGGTGACGGCGGAGCCGACCTTGGTGACCCGGCCGACAATTTCGTGGCCGGGGACTATCGGATAGACCGTGGGCATGATGCTGCTCCATTCGTTACGCACCGAATGAAGGTCGGAGTGGCAGATGCCGCAGAAGAGAATCTCGATCTGCACATCGCGGTCGGTGGTGTCGCGCCGGGGGATTTTAGTGGAGGCGAGCGGAGACGTGGCGCTGGCGGCGGAATAGGCTTTGGCTTGGTACATGGTTTTGACCTCCTGTTGTTTTTTAGATAGTGTCACCTTATTGTTGTTAGAATTTTCT
>JAJYJA010000035.1 GCA_021789795.1 Deltaproteobacteria bacterium
AGGGCCGGGCGTGCCACAGGTCGATGGAGTCGTAACCGTAGGGATTAGGCGGGAAGAAGACGTGGTTGCCGCCCGAGGAGAGACGCTGGCGGACAAAGGGGTCCTGGTAATCGGCCTCGGTGGCGAAGTCGCCGCCAAAGGTGGTCTCGGGATAGGCCCGCAGAATCGGGAAGTAGAGGCGGCCCTGGTAGATGACCAGCAGGGGCTTGTCGTTGCTGACCAGCTCCGCCGCCAGGGTGGTCGCCAGCAAGACCAGGAAGATCACCAGGCTGACAAGGCCGCGCCGGTTGGCCCGGAAACGCCGCCACCGCCGCTGGCCCGGACTCATGGCCCTCATGGCCGGGCCTCGCTCATCGCCTGTCCACCGCCGCAAAGGAGATGCGGGGATCGACCAGCACGTAGCTCAAATCCGAGAGCAGACGGGCGATTAAGCCGATGATGGTGAAGAAGTACAGGGTGCCCAAGACCACCGGGTAGTCGCGGTTCATCATCGACTGGTAGGCCAGCAGCCCCATGCCGTCCAAGGAGAAGATGGTCTCGATCAGCAGCGAGCCGGTGAAGAAGGCGCCGATGAAGGCGCCAGGGAAGCCGGTGATGATGGGGATGATGGCGTTCTTGAAGATGTGACGGTAGAGCACCGCCCCCTCGGAGAGGCCCTTGGCCCGGGCGGTGATCACGTACTGCTTCCTGATCTCCTCCAGAAAGCTGTTCTTGGTGAGCAGGGTCATGATCGCCAGACTGCCGGCGGTGCTGGAGATGACCGGCAGCACCATGTGCCAGAGGTAGTCGGTGATCTTGCCCCACCAGGAGAGCGCGGCCCAGTGGTCCGACACCAGGCCGCGCAGGGGAAAGACGCTCCACAGGCTGCCGCCGCCAAAGAGCACGATGAGCAGGATGGCGAGCACGAAACCGGGGATGGCGTAGCCGATTAAGATCACCGCCGAGCTCAGGGCGTCGAAGGCCGAGCCGTCCCGCACCGCCTTCCTGATCCCCAGAGGGATGCAGGTCAGGTAGGTGACAAAAAAACTCCACAGCCCCAGCGACATGGAGACCGGCAGCTTGGAGATCACCAGGGCCGCCACCCGCTGGTGGTGGTAGTAGCTCTCGCCGAAGTCGAAGCGCAGGTAGTTGCCCATCATGGTGAAAAAACGCTTGACCGGCGGCTGATCAAAGCCGTAGGTGGCGGCGAGGCTCGCCATCTGCTCCTGATCCAGGCCCTGGCGACCCTGGTACAAACCACCGCGTCCAGCTCCGGCGCTGGCCTCCGGGCCGCCGGCCCGGCCCGTAAGTTCGGCCAGCATCCGCTCCACCGGCCCGCCGGGCACGAACTGGGTGACGGTGAAGGTCACCAGCATCACCCCCAACAGGGTGGGGATCATGAACAAGAGCCGTTTCAGGATATAGGAACTCATGGCCTAAAGGCGCTGGTTGCCGCCGGGATCACTCCGCTCCCCGTCCCCTCCCTGGCCCAGCATCTTCTCGGCGCAGTCCGGGCAGATGCCGTGCGAGGTCTTGGTATCGAACTTGCGTAAGAAGTACTGCTCCATCGGCAGCCAGTCGTCGCCCTCGCCGATCTTCCGGCACCAGGCGCAGACCTTGAGAAACCTCTCCAGATAGTGGAGCCGGGCCAGGAGCCGTCTGGTGAGCAGATGCACCACCAGCCAGACGGCCAGGGTAAGCAGGCTCTCCAGCGCCGCCTCCCGCCAGTTCATCCTGGTCTTGCCGCCGAAGAGCAGCCGGGGCAGGTCGAGCAGCTCGTTGGCCCAGAAGAGGAGGATCAGGGCCAGAAATCCCAGGTTCTCGTACCACAGGATCCGCTCCGAGGCCCTGGGCGCGGCCATATCAGGCACACTCCGAGTAGCCGCAGGAGTGGCAGACGCAGCAGCCGCTCTCGTGCTCGATGGCCCCGCCGCACTCCGGGCAGGCCCCGAAGCCCTGGGCCTCGCCGTTGACCGTCCGCCCGCCCTTGCCGCTCGCGGCCTCGATGTGCTGACGGATGGCCTGGGCGATGGCGTCGGCGCAGCTCATCACCTTCTGGGCCCCGAAGCCCACCGGCTTGTGGCAACTGATGCCGATCAACTGCTTGACGATGGGCTCGGGCGCCATGCCGCTCCGCCAGGCCAAGGACACCAGCCGGCCGATGGCCTCGCACTGGCTGGCGGCGCAACCGCCCGCCTTGCCCACGAAGTTGAAGAGCTCGAACTGACGCCGGTGGTCGTCCTCGTTGATGGTGACGTACATCTGGCCGCAGCCGGTGGCCATCTGGTAGGTCTTGCCGGTCAGGCTGCGGGGCCGGTCGCGTTTCACCGGCGGGGCCGGTTCGGCGGCCTCGTGCGGCTTGTCGGTCTTGGCGGTAGAGAGCACCTGGTTGGCCCGGCAGCCGTCCCGGTAGATGGTGATCCCCTTGCAGCCGAGCTCATAGGCCAGGAGATAGGCCCCCTGGACGTCGTCCACCGTGGCCTCGTGGCCGAAGTTGATGGTCTTGCTCACCGCGTTGTTGGTGTACTTCTGGAAGGCGGCCTGGATGTCGATGTGATTCCTGGGGGTGATGTCATGGGCGGTCTCGAACACCTGCCGCACCTTGAGCGGAATCTCCTCCAGGCCCTGAATGCTGCCGGCCTTGGCGATCTGGCGCATGAGTTCCTCGGAGTAGAAACCCTGCGCCTTGGCCAGCCGCTCGAACACCGGGTTGACCTCCAGCATCTCGGTGTTGTCCATCACCCGGCGAACGAAGGAGATGGCGAACAGGGGCTCGACCCCGCTCGAACAGCCGGCCAGGATGCTCAGGGTGCCGGTGGGGGCGATGGTGGTGCGGGTGGCGTTGCGCACCGGGGCGGCGGGGTTTTGCCGGCCGTAGATGCTCTCCGGGAAGTTGGGGAAGGCGCCGCGTTGCTCGCCCAGGGTGATGGAGTAATCCAGGGCCTTCTTGTCGATGAAGTGCATCACCTCCTCGGCCAGGCCCACCGCCTGGGGCGAGGAGTAAGGGATGCCCAGGGTGGTCAGCAGGTCGGCAAACCCCATGACCCCCAGGCCGATCTTGCGGTTGCGCTTGGTTACCCGGTCGATCTCCGGCAGGGGATAGCGGTTGATGTCGATGACGTTGTCCAAGAAATGCACCGCCTTCTCCACCGTCCGGCCCAGCTTCTGGAAGTCCACCTTGCCGTCGGCCACCATGTTGGCCAGATTGATGGAGCCCAGGTTGCAGGACTCGTAGGGCAGGAGCGGCTGCTCGCCGCAGGGGTTGGTGCTCTCGATGGTGCCCGCCGCCGGGGTGGGGTTCTTGGCGTTGATCCGGTCGATGAAGACGATGCCGGGCTCGCCGGTCTGCCAGGCCTGCTTGACGATCTGGCGGAAGACCTTGACCGCGCTCTGCTTCTTGACGATCTCCCCGTCCCTGGGGTTGACCAGGGCATAGTCGCCGTCGGTCTTCACCGCCTCCATGAACTCGTCGGTGATCGCCACCGACAGGTTGAAGTTGTTGAGCTTGGTCAGATCGGCCTTGGCCTTGATGAAGTCCATGATGTCCGGGTGATCGACCCGCATGATCGCCATGTTGGCCCCCCGCCGGGTGCCGCCCTGCTTGATGGTCTCGGTGGCGCAGTCGAACACCGACATGAAGGAGAGCGGCCCGCTGGACACCCCCTTGGTGGAGTGAACCACGTCGTTGTGGGGACGGATGCGGGAGAAGGAAAAGCCGGTGCCGCCGCCGCTCTTGTGGATCAAGGCCGTCTGTTTCACCGCCTCGAAGATGCTCTCCATCGAGTCCTCCACCGGCAGCACGAAGCAGGCGGAGAGCTGGCCCAGCTCACGGCCGGCGTTCATCAGGGTGGGCGAGTTGGGCAGGAAATCGAAGCTGGCCATCAGCTCGTAAAAATCCCACGCCAAATCGGCGATGGGGGCGGTGGGATTGAAGGCCAGATCGCCGGCGGCCACGGTGCGCGCCACCCGCCACAGCATATCCTGGGGCGTCTCCCTGACCTTGCCCTGCTGGTCGCGGATGAGATAGCGCTTGTTGAGCACGGTGATGGCGTTCTCCCGGAAATTGGGGGTTATGGCGTCGGGGGGCAGGGTCATATCCTTGGGGCTGATTCTCTTGGTCATGGCGGCACCTGAAAGATTGTTTGGGAAGAAAAAAATGAACCAACGGGATGCGGGGCGTCACCGGCAGGCTCGCGACCGGCTATGCGCTATGTTGTATGCCGGTGGCTAACATGGCACAACGGGATGTATTTGTAAACAGCAAAATGCGCCAGCGGCAGCACCAAATTTTGGGGTCAGGTCTTGCAATTAAGAAATTTTGGGGTCAGGTCTTGCAACTAAGTATTTCCTCGCTAGCCCCCACCCGCGACCTCACCTGGCTTGGGGCAAGGCCTACCCGCCTGCCGGGTCATAAGAAAAATATCCGTGCGGAACCCGCCTCCATAAGGTTTACTTTACCTTACCTTGCGTCCTAACACGAATACGCCGGAGGTGATCGTGCCGCGACTCTTCGTTGCCATCGAGGTGCCGGAGCCAATCAGGCGGGCCGTGGCCGCCCTGGAGCAGGGGCTGGCCGGGGCACGCTGGCTGCCGGCCAGTCAGTTGCATCTCACCTTGTGTTTCATCGGCGAGGTGGACACGGCCCAAGGGGCGGCGATCGAATCCGGGCTGCCGGAAGGGATAAGCGCCCCCTTTACCTGCCGCCTGACCGGAATCGGCTGCTTCCCGTCCCCCGCCCGACCACGGGTGCTGCATGTCCGGGTCGAGTCCGGGCCAGGGCTTTATCGCCTACGGACGGCGCTGGTGGCCAGGCTTGGGGAACTGGGCCAGGAGGTAAAGCCGGATCGCTTCACCCCCCATCTCACCCTGGCCCGGTTCAGGAACGGCCAACCGGAGGCGGTGCGCGATTATCTCAGCCGCCAGGCCAGTTTCAGACAGCCTCCCTTTACGGTCAACGCCTACCACCTCTACGCCAGCCGCCTGACCCCCCAGGGGGCGATCCACACCCGCCTGCGCTCCTATCGCCTGACCGCCTAACCCCCGGCGCGTAGAACGCCTCCGCGGGCCATCATCTCCCGGCCCAGCAAAAATGACTGGCGGAAAGCCGCTTTTTACCTTATAATGGGCACTCTGATGTGTTGAGATTGCCATTAAAGTCAGACCCGCCCGCACTGCTCTCCCCTGACCTTTTCGTTGCCGTCCCCCGCCAGAACCCAACCCCCTTTCCCGGTGGCCATTTTCGGTTACGGCGCACGGTGCGCCCCGACCTTGGCTCGCCCAAGTAATTTCAAGGAGATTATGAACTTCGAGGATTTCAATTTTCACCCCCAGATCATGGCCGGCATCCTGACCGCTGGTTATCAGACCCCCACCCCGATCCAGGTCCAGGCCATGCCGTCGGTGCTCAAGGGCCAGGATGTCCTGGGGCTGGCCCAGACCGGCACCGGCAAGACCGCCGCCTTCGCCCTGCCCATCATGCAACGACTGCTGACCACCGGCCGCCGGGGCCCAGTCCGGGCCCTGGTAATCGCCCCCACCCGGGAGCTGGCGGAACAGATTCACAACGCCTTCGCCACCCTGGGCGAGAAGACCGGCCTTCGGAGCGTCTCGATCTACGGCGGGGTGGGAATGCCCCCCCAAGTGGCCAGGGTAAAGCAGGGGGCGGAGATCATCGTCGCCTGCCCCGGGCGCCTGCTCGACCACCTGAACCAAAAGACCATCAGCCTCGCCCACCTGGAGGTGCTGGTACTGGACGAGGCGGATCACATGTTCGACATGGGTTTTCTCCCCGATCTCAGGCGGATCATCCAGCACCTGCCCCGCCAGCGGCAGACCCTATTATTCTCCGCCACCATGCCGGAGGCGATCCGCGGCCTGGCCATGGAGGTGCTTAGCCGGCCGGTCACGGTGCAGATCGGCTCCACCGCCCCCGCCGACACGGTCAGCCACGCCCTCTACCCGGTTCCGGCCCACCTAAAGACCACCCTGCTCCTGGAGATCCTGCGCCACACCGACACCGAGTCGGTGTTGGTCTTCACCCGCACCAAACACCGGGCCAAACGGATCGGCGAACAACTAGAAAAAAAAGGCTTCACCGCCGCCTCCCTTCAGGGTAATCTATCCCAAAATCGGCGGCAGGCGGCCTTGAACGGCTTCCGGGACGGCACCTTCCAGATCCTGGTCGCCACCGACATCGCGGCCCGGGGCATCGATGTCAGCCAGGTGTCCCACGTCATCAACTACGACATCCCCGACACCCCGGAGGCCTATGTCCACCGCATCGGCCGCACCGGACGGGCGGCCCGCACCGGCGACGCCTTCACCCTGGTGACCGAGGAGGACGGCCCCATGATCCGGGCCATCGAACGGCTCCTGGGCAGCCGGATCAGCAGCCGGCGGCTGGACGACTTCGACTACCAGGCGCCGCCGCCCAAGGTGGATCAAGAGTTCGCCCGGCCGCCGCATCCGCCCAGATCGACCCGCAAGCCGGCAGGCGGCCCGCCCAAGTCCCTGGCGGCCAGAAGACCCGCCCGCGCCACCGCCGAGACCGCGCCATCCCGGCAGGAACGGCGGCCTACGGCGCCCGCCAGGTCAACAACGCGACATCACCGCCCCTCCTCAAGCTGAGGATGGGCACGGAGATAACCAAAAAACCACGTAACTATCCAGCCGCACCCCATCTGCTTTGTCACCAGCCGGCTCACATACCAAAAAGTATAGCTCGCCGGCTGGTTTCGCGCATCTGGGGCGCGGCTGAATAGTTACGGCCCACAGCCGGTGCCAATTCTGCGGCACTAAGCTGGATAGTTACCAAACCGCATCCGGAGGCAGATCATGAAAGTGCTAGCGATTAACGGCAGTGCCAGAAAGGGCGGCAACACCGCCCAACTGTTGACCATGGCCCTGGAGGAACTGACGGCGGCCGGCCACGAGACCGAGCTTATGGAGATGGCCGGCCAGGTGCTCGCCGGCTGCATCGGCTGCTACAAGTGCCTGGAAAAGAAGGATAAACGCTGCGGGGTCAAGAACGACAAGACCAACGACTACATCGAGAAGATGCTGGCCGCCGACGCCATCCTGCTGGGCTCGCCCACCTATTTCGCCGACGTGACCGCCAACATGAAGGCCTTGATCGAGCGGGCCGGGATGGTATCGCGGGTGAATGGCAACCTCTTCCGCCGCAAGCTGGGGGCCGGGGTGGTGGCGGTGCGCCGGGCCGGGGCCTCGCACGTGTTCAGCACCTTAAACAACTTCTTTCTGATCGGGGAGATGATCGTGGTCGGCTCCTCCTACTGGAACATAGGCCGGGGCCGGGACGCGGGCCAGGTGCGGGAGGACGAGGAGGGGATCAAGACCATGCGCGACCTGGGCCGCAACCTGGCCTGGCTCTTAGAGAAGACAGGCAGATAAGCCCCTATTCTCCAAGAAAATTCCAAGCCGCCAGCTCCCGGTCGAGCAGTACCCGGTCGTGCTCCTTAAATAACGCCAGGGCCTCGCGGGTCGAGGCCGGGGCCAGGCGCAGACGGCTCAGCTTGTCCAGCGGCAACTCCAGCGCCCGTCCGAGCAGTCTGACGGTGGCAATCGACAACCCCGGGGCCGAGGAGCGCGGCCGGCAGTGGCTACAGACGATCGTCCCCTGGCGGGCCTGGAAGCGGAAGGGCCCGGCCTGGCGGTCGAGCCGCCGGCAGGAGACGCAGCCGCTCAGATCCGGCTGATAACCGAGTCGGCGGTAGAAACGGGCCAGAAACAGCACCAGGGACTCCAAACGGCCCTCCCGGTGCTGCAACCGGGCAAGCACCCAGTTTAAGAGCGCAAACAGCCCCTGGTCGTGGTCGCCCTGGTGGGTCCAGAGCCGGTACAGCTCGCAGACCAGGGCGGCGGCGGTGTAGGCGTGGTAATCCTCTCGCAGCGGCAGATGGCTGTTCAACAGCTCCGCCTGGTTGATGATCGGCAGGCGATAGTGGTCGCTGTATTCCAGGTCGAGGAGCGAGAAGATCTCCAGCTTGTTGACGAAGCGCTTAAGGCTGCGCTTGGCGCCCTTGGCGATGCCGGAAATTTGCCCGGTGGCGGGGGTGTAGAGGGTGACGATCTTGTCCGCCTCACCCAGGTCGGCGAGGCGAATCACCACCCCCAGGGTCTGCCGCAGGGCCATGATGCCCTAGGGCTGATTGGCCGGGGCCGGTTGGCGGCGGCCCTTGACCTGGGCGGCGCGGGGGATGACGTCCTTCACCGCCAGACCCGAGGCCTGACGATCCTGATAGAATCTCAGCCCCAAAAAGACCACCCCGGCCAAGGCCGCCAGCCCCAGCACCCCCCAGATCAGGGGGGCGAGATTCCGCTCCGGCTCGAAGAAACGGTCGATGTCCGGGTGCCGGTTATTGGCGCCCCACTGCCGCTCGTAGAGCCGGATGGCCTCACTAGGGTCTAGCCCCAGTTGGACGGCGTAGATCCTGACAAAGCCCCGGGTATAGACATCGGCGGGCAAGGCAGCCCGGTTGTCCTCCTCCAGGGCGAGCAGGTGGTTGACGGTGACACTGGTCTCCCTGGCCAGGGTGGAGAGTTCGAGTTGTCGAGCCAGCCGCGCCTCCTGGAAAAATGTCCCCAGGGTCTGATGACGCCGGCCTTCCCCCTCGTTCTCCTCGTCCTTTGCGGGGTGCTTTCTAAACATTATGCCTACAGGTACTCCTTGATAAAGGCCTTGGCCCGCAGGTCGTCAAGCCATTTCTTAAAGAGCTGTTCGCCCTCCTGCTTGTAGATCTTGGCCTCGATTTCCTTCTTGACCTCGGCCAGGGGCGGGGCGCTCACGGTGCCGCCCTCCTGCTCCGAGACCAGCTTGATGATCTGATAGCCGGTGGGGGTCTCAAGGATATCGCTGGTGTCGCCCGGCTTCATGGACAAGACGGCCTCCTTCATGTAGGGGGCGAGCTCGCCCTTCTTGAAGACCCCGATGTCGCCGCCGTCGGTACGGGAAGGCAGATCGGACATGGCGCCCGCCACCTCGGCGAAACCCTGGCCGGACTCCAGTTGCTTCAGGGCGTACTCCGCCGCCTGCTTGGCCTCCGCCGCCGTCTTGCGCTTCGTTCCCTCTCCCCACAAAAATCCCATCTGGAGCAGGTGGTAGCCCGCGGCCCCAGGATGGGCGACGTAGTGCTCCTGGTAGTACTTCTTGACCATCTCATCGGTCACCACCACCTTGGAACGCACCTCCTGGCCGATCAGCCGCGACTGCAACATCTGGCCCTGCATCTGCTTCTTGTACTGTTCCTCGGACAGACCCTTGGCGGCCAGCTCCTTTTTCAAGTCCTCCTTGCTGGCGTGATTCTCCTTGAGCATGGTGTCAATGGCCTGATTGACATCGTCGTCGGTGACCTTGATGTCGAGTTTGGCGGCCTGCTGGTCAATCAGCCGCTGATCAATCAGGTGCGAAAGCACCTCGCGCTTTAGCTTGTCCATCTCGGGCTGAAGCCGGTCCGCCGGGGCACGCTGAATGAGCTGCTGAAAATAGGGGGCGCCTTCCTGATTCAACTCCGAGAGGGTGATGACGTCGTCGTTGACCACCGCGACGATCCGGTCGGCCACCTCGGCCTGGGCCGTAAGGCGTAAGCAGCAGAGCAGGGCCATGACAACGAGGGCGAGATTGACAAGACGGCGCATGAGGTCGATTCACCTTAAAAGAAATGGAGACGGATTTGACCCCCCTTGGGGGCCGACGAGATTTTTTCTTATACCACCGAAGGCAACCGTGCGCACAAAAAAACCGCCTCCCTGACCATTAAAAAGCACCCTATTCCCCCGGCCCCGCCACTCCCGCCCCCCGGCTGAGACCTCACCCCAGGAAGCGGTTTACCTCCAACCGATTTTGTGTTAGGAAGGGGCTGCAAACGCCCTTAGGCTTGGCGGCCCGCCGCCCATCCTTCAAAAATCACCGCCCAACAGGTGCCCCCATGCAGAACATTGCCATCCTGGCCGGAGACGGCATCGGCCCCGAGGTCATGGCCGAGGCCATCAAGGTACTGGACGCGATCCAGAAAAGATTCTCCCTCTCCCTGCGCTACGAACACGCCGACGTGGGCGGCCTCGCCATCGACCGGCACGGCGAGGCCCTGCCCCCCCCCACCCTGGCCCTGTGTCAGAGAAGCGACGCGGTGCTCTTCGGCTCGGTGGGCGGCCCCAAATGGGAGTCCCTGCCCCCGGAACGGCAGCCGGAGCGGGCGGCGCTCCTGCCCCTGCGCAAGGAACTGGCCCTGTTCTGCAACCTGCGGCCCGCCAAGGTCTTCAAGTCCCTGGCCGCCGCCTGCCCGCTCAGATCCGACATCGTGGGCGAGGGCTTCGACATCCTCTGCGTCCGCGAGCTGACCGGGGACATCTACTTCGGCCAGCCCAAGGGCCGGGACGGCCAGGGCCTGGAGGAACGGGCCTACGACACCATGGTCTACACCCGGCGGGAGATCGACCGCATCGCGAGGAAGGCCTTCGAGGCCGCCCGTGGCCGGCGGAGGCTCGTGACCTCGGTGGACAAGGCCAACGTGCTTACCACCATGGTGCTCTGGCGACAGGTGGTCAAGGAGGTGGCGGCCGACTATCCCGACGTCACCCTAAACCACATCTACGTCGATAACGCCACCATGCAGTTGATCAAGAATCCGCACCAGTTCGACGTGATGCTCTGCGGTAACATGTTCGGGGACATCATCTCCGACGAGTGCGCCATGATGACCGGCTCGATGGGGCTGTTGGCCTCGGCGAGCTTAAACGAGTCCGGCTTCGGACTCTACGAACCGGCGGGCGGCTCGGCCCCGGACATCGCCGGTCAGGGGATCGCCAACCCCATCGCCCAGATCCTGTCCGCGGCCCTGATGCTGCGCTACAGCCTGGGCCAGGAGCGGGCGGCGCGGGCCATCGAGGAGGCGGTGGCCCGGACGCTCGCCGATGGCATACACACCCTGGATATCGCCACCGACAAGGCCAAGACGGTGGGCACCGCCGGCATGGGTGACGCCATCGTGGCCCGGCTGTAAGACCGCCAACCGACGCGCCCCAGCAACTTGACCCGGCCGTCCATGCGCGACCTTGATTCTTCCCCTGCCGCCCTGGCCCAGACCTTCCTGGCCGGGGCCAGGGCGGACGCCTGCGACCTGGGGCTGATCGACCGGCTCTGCGCCCTCTCCTTCCACCCCGAGCCGGCCATCGCCAGGGCCGCCACGCAAGCCATCTTCTCCGGGGTCATCGAGCCCCTGTGCGACGACTTCTCCCTGGCCGGGGTCGAGGCCGCGAACCTCACCCTGGCCCACATCTTAAGCTTCATCCGCGAGCAGCCGCCAGGCGCTGAACTCGACAGCCGGCTTCGCGCCTTCGGCTTTGCCAGCGCCGCCGACCTGCGGCGCCGCCACCAGACGATCTGCCAGCCCCACCGTCTGTCCCCCCGCCGCCTGGCAGGGATAAAACGGGCGCTCATCCTCTCCCGGGTCACCGCCGGGGCGGACATCGCCATCACCAGCGTCATCGTCAACCGGCTGCGGCAACGGCTGCCCGAGGCGGAGCTGGTGCTGATCGGCCCCGGCCATCTGCGGGAGCTGTTCGCCACCCTCCCCGGCTGCCGGCACCGCAGCTTCATCTACCACAACGACGGCTTCCTGTTCGACAAGATGACCTCCTGGCCGCCGCTCCTCAAGATCGCCCAGGAGGAGCTGGCCGGGCTGGCCCCCAACCAGGCCCTGCTCTTTGATCCCGACACCCGGCTCACCCAGTTGGGGCTCCTGCCCCTGGCCCCGGACGAGGGCACCTGTTATTTCCCCTCCCGCCGTTTCCAGCCCGTCCCAGGGGGCCAGGCCAACCTCTCGGCCCTGACCAACCAGTGGCTAAACCACCTGCTGGACGAGGACATTCACTGGCGCCCCCGGCTGGCCCTGGGGCCGACAGACGCCTACGCCGCCTTCCGGCAACGGCTGCGTGACCGTGGCTGCCGCCGGCTGGTGGCGGTAAACTTCGGGGTGGGCAAAAACCCGCGCAAACGGGTGGGCGGCGGCTTCGAGGCCGAACTGATCCTGGCCCTCCTTAAGCTCCCGGACACGGTGGTGCTCCTGGACACCGGACGTAGCGACCAGAGGGGCGAACGATTGGCCGACCACCTGCACCGGGCCCGCCAGGGCGGCTGGCAGGCCCTCTGGCTGCGCGAGGAGGGGCTGGCCAGCCTCGACGACCCGCCCGGCCAGGGTTTGATCGTCTTCTCCGGCCCGCTGGGGGCGCTGGGCAAGATGATTGGTGCGGCGGACTGTTTTATCGGCTATGATTCCTGCGGTCAGCACCTAGCCGCCGCCACCGGCACCCCCTCGGTCATCGTCTTCGCCGGGGCGCCCAGCGAGCGCTTCGTCCGCCGCTGGGCGCCCGAGGCCAGCGACTCGCTGACCATCCCCCACCACGACGCCAACCTCGGCCCGGAGGCAATAGCGGGCCTGATTGCCAACATCCGCCGGCACCTGCTTTCGGTGCCGAACAAACAGCAGGTACGCTCATGACCAACATCCATTCCGGACGGCTGCGCGAGGCGATCTCCGCCTTCTCCCAAGTCCGTGTCCTGGTGATCGGCGACCTGATCGTCGATCACTTCATCTGGGGCACGGTGACCCGCATCTCACCCGAGGCCCCGGTGCCGGTGGTCAACGTCACCCACGACAACCTGCTCCTGGGCGGCTCGGCCAACGTGCTGCACAACGTCACCGCCCTGGGCGGCGGCGGCGCCAGTTGCGGGGTGATCGGCGACGACGACCTGGGCCGGCGCTTGCTGGCCCTC
Organism: Deltaproteobacteria bacterium; assembly: GCA_021789795.1. Taxonomy (GTDB): domain Bacteria; phylum Desulfobacterota; class Desulfobulbia; order Desulfobulbales; family VMSU01; genus VMSU01. The sequence continues at coordinate 12,770 of JAJYJA010000035.1, forward strand.
CTCGCCGCCCTGCCCTCGTCCGCCGAGGGCATCGTCCGCCTGCCTGGCCGGCCCACCACCATCAAGACCCGAATCGTGGCCCAAGGCCAGCAGGTGGTGCGCTTCGACCGCGAGTCCGCCGCCCCGGTGAGCGGCGAGGCCCTGGCCTCAATTGCCGAATTCATCCGCCGGAACCTGGCTTCCTTCCAGGCGGTGGTGGTCTCGGATTACGCCAAGGGGGTGATCACCCCGGAACTGATGGCACTTATCCGACAAGAGCTTGCCCTTCACCCTGGCATTCCCCTGGTTATCGATCCCAAACCTTGCCAACCGGAACGCTTCCGCGGCGCCGCCATCATCACCCCCAACCACCACGAGGCCGAGCAGCTTTCCGGGATACGGATCACCGACGAGGCGAGCCTGACCGCGGCGGGGGAGAAGCTCATCTCCCTCCTGGACAGCCAGGCGGTGCTCATCACCAGGGGCGAGGCGGGCATGGCCCTGTTCGAACGGGAGCGGCCGCTGATCACCATTCCCACCGTGGCCAAGGAGGTGTTCGACGTAACCGGGGCCGGGGACACGGTGATCGCCGCCCTGGCCCTAGGACTCGCCGCCGGGTTGAGCTTCGCCGAGGCGGCGACCGTCGCCAACCTCGCCGCCGGGATCGTAGTCGGTAAGATCGGCACCGCGGTGGTCACCCAAAACGAGCTACTGAGGGCCATCCCATGAAACGTCCCCTCAGCATGACCGCCTTTGGCCGGGGCGAGGCGGGCGGCGACCGCTCCTTGGTGGTGGAGCTGCGCTCGGTCAACCACCGCCACCTGGACGTGAAGGTCAAACTGCCCAGGGAGTACGCCGCACTTGAGGAACGGGTGAAAAAGGAGCTGGGGGCCACCTTCTCCCGCGGCCACATCGAGGCGACCATCACCCAGGGCCAGGCCGTAAGCGCCAGACGGGCCAAGGTCAACCTGGAACTGGCCGGTCAGTACCTGCGCTGCCTAACCGAGCTGCAAACCACCTTCGAGCTTAAGGGCAAGCCGTCGCTCGCCCTGCTCGCCGCCCTGCCCGACGTCTTGGGCGACGAGGAGTCATCGGCAGACCTGGAGGCCGTCTGGCAGGGGCTGCTCCCCGCCTTAAGACAGGCTATCGCCGCCAGTCTTACGATGCGCGCCGAGGAAGGCCAGGCCCTGAAACACGACCTCCTAACCCGGCTAGCGGCCTTCGAGACCACGGTCGCCGCCATCGCGGGCCGCATCCCCGACCTGGTGGCCAGGCGCGAGGCCACCCTGAGGGAAAGACTGGCTGTCCTCCTGCAAGGGGTGGAACTCGACCCCCTCCGCCTGGCCCAGGAGGTGGCGATCATGGCCGACCGCTACGACGTTACCGAGGAACTGGTGCGCCTTAACAGCCACATCCAGCAGTTCCGGCGCCTGATGGAGATCGACGAGCCCAGCGGTCGCCGGCTCGATTTCCTGCTGCAAGAGTTTCTGCGGGAAATCAACACCCTGGCCTCGAAGATCAACGACACCGCCGTCACCCACCAGACGGTGGAGCTGAAGAACGAGGTGGAAAAGATCCGCGAGCAGGTGCAAAATTTGGAGTAGAGGCCAGCAATGGACAGACGACTAATCAATATCGGTTTCGGCAACGCGGTGATGGCGGCCCGGGTGGTGGCGGTGGTCAACCCCAAGTCCTCGCCGATGAAAAAGCTAAAAGACGAGGCACGAAACGAGGGCAAGCTGATCGACGCCACCGAGGGCCGGCGCACCCGGGCCATCCTGATCACCGACTCGAACCACGTCATCCTCTCCTCGGTGCAGACCGAGACCCTGACCCAGCGTTTCCAGCCCCTGGCCGACCAGGGCGAGGAGGAGCAGCCGTGAGCGGGGGGCAGCTCTTCGTGGTCTCGGCGCCCTCCGGGGCCGGCAAGACCACCGTCTTGAAGGCGGTGCTCTCAACGCTTCCGGCCGTCGGCTTCTCGGTCTCCCACACCACCCGCCCCCCCAGGCCAGGCGAGGTGGAGGGCCGGGACTACTTCTTCGTCTCGTCAGACGAGTTCAGCCGCCGCCGCCAGCGGGGCGACTTTCTGGAGTGGGCCGAGGTGCACGGCAACCTCTACGGCACCAGCCGCCAGGCGGTGACCGACCGGCTGGCCCAAGGCCAGGACTGCGTCCTCGATATCGATGTCCAGGGCGCCCGCCAGCTCCGGGAACACCGGGACCTGAACCCGGTCTTCGTCTTCATCGCCCCGCCGTCGCTCACCGAGCTTGAACGCCGGCTGACCGGCCGCCAGACTGAATCCGCCGCCACCCTCGCCCTGCGGCTGGCAAACGCGAGGACGGAGCTAGCCGCGCTCGACCTCTACGACTACGTAATCGTCAACGACGACCTAAGCCAGGCCCAAACCCTGCTCGCCGCCCTTATCCTAGAGAGGCGGGCCAGGGGCCGCCGGGGCTACGACGGTCGGCCCCTGGTCCTTGAGGCGCTCGACCGGTGACCATTCCGCCCGGCAAAAAACATCCCCCGCCCTCGGCCCGCCGAGGCAAGGACGGCGGCCGGCCCGCCGCCTCGACCTCCCCCCGCCCGCCCCAGGCCCGACCCGCCCCCGACGAGCGGATCGACCTGATCTGGGGCCTGCATCCGGTTACCGAACTGGTCGCCAACCGTCCGCAAACGGTGCGGGAACTGCGGTTCCTGAAATCCGGCTCCCCCAAACTGGCCGAACTTAGGCGACAGGCGGAGCGGGCGGGCATCCCCTGTCACCTGGCCGAACAGCCCTTCCCCTGCACCCCGGAGCAGGCCGTCCTGCAAGGGGTGCAGGCCCGGATCAAACCGGTGGCCACGGTCACCCTCGACCAGTTGCTGGCCATGAGCGACGAGGACGGCCCGGCCCTGATCCTGGCCTTGGACTGCATCCAAGACCCGCACAACCTGGGGGCCATGATCCGTTCCGCCGCCGCCGCCGGGGCCCGCGGCCTGATCTACACCAAGGATCGTTCCGCCCCCTTGTCCGGGGCGGTGGCCAAGGTCTCGGCGGGGGCCATCGCCCATCTGCCCCTCTGCCCGGTGACCAACCTGACCCAGGCCCTGCAACGGCTACAGGAAGGCGGGTTCTGGGTCTTCGGCGCCGATCCCCGGGCCGAAACCAGCATCCACGACCGCGACTTCTCGGGCCCGGTCTGCCTGGTGATCGGCGGCGAGGGCGGCGGCATCCGCCCCCTGGTCAGGCGGCAATGCGATTTCCTGGTCTCCATCCCCATGCACACCTCGCTCGACTCCCTAAACGCCTCGGTGGCGGCGGCGGTCATCATGTTCGAGATCGTCCGCCAGCGCCGACGGCAACCAACACCCCCTCCCCTTCCGGGGTGAAAAGCCCCTGAATCCGACCTCACTGCCAGGCCCTCCCCCTTTTGCTCCACCCGCTGTCCGCCATCTTCCCCGCCTCGACCGCCATATTACCCCGCCGTTGGCTTGTTTCAGGCCATTTCCGCTTCTGGTGCAATTATTGCAATGTTGAAAAAATAACCCCGTAAAACTACTTATACTTGTCGCCCAAGATGACGACACGATCAGTAGGAACGGCACCAACAGGGGAGGGCCGAACGATGGCAACGATATGGGAATTCTCGATTCAGGGGGAGATGGTCAAGATCGGCGAGAGAAAACGGCCGCGGCTCACCCGGCACGGCTGCAACGAACCCTATCGTGACCGCTACTGGTGCCCGAAGCTGCGCTGGTTCCGCAAGGAGAGCTGCCCCTTCGCCAACCGGCGGGAATGCGAGAACTTCAACGCCATGTGCGGCTGCGTATAGTCAGGGCGGCATCCCATCCCTTCCGGCCCCGCGTCCAGGGTGCCGAACAACCCCAACGAGGTGGAGACATGGACAGAATCGACACGGTCAGGTTACTGGCGGAGCTGGAAGGCGAGCCCTGCGGCTTGAACCACGGCCCCGGCACCAAGGCCGAGGACTTCCCGGCCAGCGACTACATCGTCATCCCCTTTGGCGACGGCAAAGACCCGCTCGTCAGCCCGGAACATGAGCTGGTGATCCCGGTGTGCCTGGAGTGCGCCCAGGCCTTAACCGGCGAGGAGTGGACCCTGCTCTACTGCTTTGAGTGCCACGCCAGCCGCTGGGTGTGCCGGGCCCTGGCCAAGAATGCCTACCGCCACCACATCCTCTGGCTGCGCGGTTGCCCCGACTGCTCCCACGCCTTTGGCGGGCTCTACTTCAACGACGCGGAGAACGCCGTCCTCGACACCCAGCTCCTTAACCACCTGCACCGCCAGGCGGCCTAAGACACTCCCTGTCCCTTGTTGCACCTCGGCCCTTCTGTTTTAGCCATCGGCTACCCTTCCCCGAGATCATCGGCCTTGCGGAGTCCCGGCCAATAGCCATACCGGGACTCCGGGGCCACCGTCGCCTCCGGGGCCCGGAACTCCAGATCCCCTCCCCTATTTCTGCGGTCTAATTTTGATGGCGTCGCAAAAAGACCGATCTACTGCGGCGCGTGGCGGTTTGGCTCGTTCGGCATACCATCTGTATGGCCTCACTCGCCAAACACACC
>JAJYJA010000036.1 GCA_021789795.1 Deltaproteobacteria bacterium
CTGGGCTGCCTGATGTTTTACCCGGCGGCGGGGGCCCGCTCCTATCCGATCTTCCTCGCGGCCCTCTTCGTCCTGGCCTCGGGCATCACCCTGCTCCAGGTGTCGGCCAACCCCTACGTGGCCATCCTGGGCCGACCCGAGACCGCCTCCAGCCGCCTGAACCTCACCCAGGCCTTCAACTCCCTGGGCACCACCATCGCCCCCCTGTTCGGCTCGCTCCTGATCCTTGCGGTGGCCGCCAAGGGCGCGGACGAGCTGGCCCGGCTCGCCCCGGCCCAGCTTGCCGCCTACCAGGCGGCGGAGGCGGCCTCGGTGCAGGTGCCCTACCTGGGCCTGGCCGCCGCCTTCCTGGCCATCGCGGCCCTCATCGCCCTGGTGCGGCTGCCGGTCATCGAGGCCGCCGGCCCCGACGCGGAGGGCTCGCTGGCCGCCTCCGACCAGTATGCCAGCGCCTGGCAATACCGGCACCTGCTCCTGGGGGCAGTGGCCATCTTCGTCTATGTGGGCGGCGAGGTGGCCATCGGCAGCTTTCTGGTCAACTTCATGAGCCAGCCGGAGATCGCAGGCCTGACCCCGGAGCTGGCGGGCAAGTACCTGTCGTTCTACTGGGGCGGGGCGATGGTGGGCCGCTTCCTGGGCTCCGCCGTGCTGCGGGCGGTCAAGCCGGGCAAGGTCTTGGGCTTTAACGCCGTGATCGCCCTCGGCCTGGTGGCGGCGGCCATGCTCCTCTCCGGCCCGGCCTCGATGTGGGCGTTGCTGACGGTCGGTCTGTTCAACTCCATCATGTTTCCCACCATCTTCACCCTGGCGGTCGCGGGCCTGGGCCGGCACACCGGCCAGGGCTCCGGCATCCTGTGCATGGCCATCGTCGGCGGGGCGGTCATCCCCTTGCTGCAAGGGGCGCTGGCCGACCGCATCGGCATCCATCACGCCTTCCTGCTGCCCCTCTTCTGCTACCTCTACATCGCCTACTACGGATTCAAGGGGCATGTCCCGGCCCCCGCCAGGAGCTAGACCAACTACCACCGGTAGATGAGGCTCACCTGATACGCCTGCCGCCGGAAGTCCTCCGAATTGGTCAACTCGCCCTGGGCCGCGAGCAAGTAACGGGGGTTGAGCTCGGCGTAGAGGCCGGCCTTGGCGGACTGCACCGCGTAACCGTTGGCGTCGTGGCCCAGGGCGTACTCCAGGGTGTAGTACTGGGGCGCGGCCCGTTCCAGGGCGTTGGCGGTCAGGGAGTGTTTGAAGTAGAGCCCGACCAGGTTGAGCCAGTAACTCTTAGGCGCCCAGTACGGGTGATCGTTGGCGGAGAAGCCGTCGCTTGCCAGCGGCAGGCCGGGCGAGCCACCCTGCCGCGAGTCCTTGAAATCGTAGCTGTAGGTGAGCTTAAGCAGGGTCGGCTCGTCAAAGAGCAGGTAGGACGAGCGCAGGTCGTAGCCGGTGGTCCAGTTGTTGTCGGAGTAATCCCGAAACAGATAGCCGCCCCCAAGCGAAAGCCGGGGCAGGGGATCGAGGGTGAGATCGCCCTTTAAGTCCTGGCGGTGGATCCGCCGCCTGAGGCTGGCGGTGGTGTCGTCCACCACGTCTTGGTCAAAGGCCAGGGCCCCGGTCAGGCCATCGCCCACCTTGCCGGTCAGCCCGGCATTCAAGAGCAGGGTGTTGGCGCCGCCCGTCTCCTGGCTCTCCACCCCGCCGCCGCCGTGCATGGTGACGTTGTTCAGCAGGGAGACGGAATAGGAGCCCTCGGCCCGGTTGGCCCGCACCACGTCGTCGGTGCTGTCCGCCCGGTAATTGCGGCGGGAGACCCGCAACTCCCCCTCCTGGCGGGCCTTGCCCCCCTCCCAAAACGACAGCTCCTCCCAATCCTTGGCCCGATCTAGGTAGCCGTTATGGCCGGCGTCGTTCTGGTAGCCGTAGGTAGCGGTCAGCCGGGGTTTGCGCTTGAGCTGGTTGCGATCCCGGGAGGCGTTAAGTTCCGGAAAATCCAGGCCGCTGGCCGCCAGCTGATCGTAGATCAGGGCCTCGTTGCCCAAATCTCCCAACCGGCTGTAAACCCCGGCCAGGTCGTAAAGCAGGATGCGATCCTGGGGATAGCGCCGGAGCAGGGCCTCGTACTGCCTCTGGGCGATGTGATACTCGCGCCGGGCCACCGAGCGCCTCGGCAACAGCTCCAGCCGGAAGCGTTCCTGCCAGCGGTAGAGGGCCACCCGCCGGGCGATGTCCTGAGCGAAACCCGTCTTCCCCGCTTGCAACCAGGAGAGGAAGCGGCGGGGCGCCATGACCCGGCTGGCCCACTCCTCCTCCGGGTCCGGCCCGGCGTCCCTGGCCAGCATGGCCCACAGTGGCCGGGGGGCCTGAGGTTCCGGCAGACGGACGTGTTGGCTCTCCCCGGCCTGACGGAGCAGCTCGGCAACGCTGGGGGTCAGAACCCGTTGGTAGAGGTCGATGGCCTCCGGCCAGTGGTTCTGCCGCCAGAGGATACGGGCCCGAAGCAGGACGGCCTCGGAACGCGACCTTACCCCCTGGCCGTTGCTCAACTGGTAGGCCCGGTCAAGTTCGCCGCGCAGGAAGCACAGGTTGGCGAGCCGCAAGGCCAGCGACGGCTCCTGGGGGCTGTCGGCCACCAGGGCGGCCAGGACGGCCTCGGCCGGCGGCAAATCCTCCTTGCGGATCAAGGCCTGGGCCAGCAGCTTGCGGGCCGTAAAGGCGCCCGGCGGCGACAGGCGCTGGGCCTGACGGGCCGCCTTGAGCATCTGCTTCGGCAGCCCGTAGCGCCGGCACAGCTCCGCCAGATCGCGAAGCTGGTCAGGGCGCAGGCTAGACAGATCGAAACCAGGCCGACCCTTGCCCCCGGCGGCCTCCAGAATCACCAGGGCCTCCAGGTCGCCGGGGGCCACGGCCAGCGCCCGCCGGGCCTCGTCGGCCGCCAAGTCCGGCTTGCCCGCCCGGAGCCACTCCCGGGCCAGGCCCAGCCGTTCCGCCGCCGGGGGCGGCGGGCCAGGGGCGTCCTTGTCCTCCCAGGGGGCCATTACCCGGCGCGCCTTCCGGGCCTCGTCCTCGGCCACCAGCAGGCTGGCCTTCATCGCCGCCCGCCGGCCCGCCATCTCCGGCCCTACGAGGAGGGGATAAAGGGCGTCCAGCCACTGGCCGGCCTCCTCCGTCTCCCTCTGCTCAAGGGCCAGAGCGAAGAGGGGCGGGACAAAGGCCAGCCGGTCGCCGGTTACGGCCAGACCCAGCCGCAAGGTCTCCTCTTCCTCGTAGGGCCTATCCTGCCGGGCCAGGGAGTCGGCCAGGCCGATAAAGGCCTCTTTACCCACCGCCGAGCCGGCTGGCGCCTCGCCGATCACCTGCTGATAAAAGTCCTGGGCCTCGTCCTCGGCCCGGCAAGCGGCGTAGGCCCTGGCCGCGGCCAGGTGATTTTCGGGTGACTTGGCCAAGGCGGCGGCGTGCCGCCGCACCCGGTCCAGATCCCCAACTTGTCCGGCGGCCAGCATGGCCTTGAGCCGGACGGCCTCCGATCGCGGCTCTTTCGCCAGATAGGCCTCCAGCTCGCCAAGGGCGGCGGCGAAACGGTGCTCCCGCAGCCTAAGCTCGCCGCTCAATGAGTAGAAGGCGGGTGGCGGCGAGGGACTAAGGGCGACGAGCTCCGCCGCCAGTTTGTCGGCCTGGGCCAGATCGTCGCAAGCGAGAGAGTACCGTAAAAGTTGCAGGCTCAAGTCCACATCGCCAGGCCGCAGGCCGTGGAGCACGGCCAAGACCTGGTAACGGCGCCGCTCCTGCCCCAAGCGGCCAAGCAGACCGGCGATCCTTTCCCACAGGGAGGCCTCCCGGGGGGTGATCCTGGCCAGATCCTCCCAGACCTTTAGGGCCGCCTCGTTCTGCCCGGCGGCCAGGAGCTGCTCGCCCAGTTCCTCCATCAAGGCGGGATCGCCGGGGCGCCGGGCCAAGAGCCCCCGCAGGGCGGCGGCCGCCCCGGCGTGGTCGCCGCCCTCCTCGTCCAGGCTTGCCGCCTGCCGCAGACTGGCCTGATCGGGATGAGGCGTGATGGCCAGGTAGCGCTTAAGCGCCCGCCGGGTTTCCTCCTTATGCCCCAGGGCCTCTTGCAGCGAGACCAGCTCCTTGGCCGCCTCGGAATCGTCGGGTTGCAGCCGCAGATAGGCCTCCAGCGCCGCGACCGCCCGCGGCAGGTCCTTGACCTTGGCGTAGGCCAGGGCCAGACGGCGCATGATCGGCGGAGAATCCGGCTGCCGCTGACTTAGGGCCAACAGATACGGCAGGGCCAGACGCGGCTGGCCGCCCGCCTCGAAGCCTTCGGCCAGCCGCTGCTCCGCCCCCAGGTCGTCGGGCCGCAGCTCGGCGTAGCGTTGCCAAAAGCCCAGGGCCTCGGCCGGCCGCTGTCTGGCCTCCGCGGCCCTGGCCGCCATCTTCAACAGTTGGGGCGACGGCTTGGGCGTCTTGGTCAGCTCGGTCAGCAGGGGCAGGGCCAGGACGTAGTCCTGGGCCCCGTAGGCCAGCCGGGCCAGGGCCTCCCTAAGCTGGTTATCGGCAGGGTTAAGCCGCAAAAGGTCGCTTAAAACGGGCAGCGCCCCCCTGGTGTCGCCCTGAGAGAGCAGGGCGTAGGCCTGTCCAGCCAGGGGCAGGGAGATGTCCGGCTGCCTGGCCCGCAGGCGGGCAAAGAGGGCGGCGGCCTCCCGGAAACGGCCCCGCTCAAGTTCGATGACCGCCAGGCAGTGCAGGTATTCCGGGGAGTTGGGACGCCCGTCCAGCAGCTCCTCCACCGTCTCCGCCGCCGCCTGGCCCCGGCCCAGCCGCACCAGCACCGTGGCCAGCTCCCAGCGCACCTCGGGAATATCCTTGTCCGCAAGCACCGCCTGATAGCGGGCCGCGGCCTGCGACAGCTCGCCCTGGGCCGCCAGACCCTTGGCCTGATCCCAGACCCGCTTCCATGCGGGCAGGGCGGCATCCTCCTGGCGGATCCTCGGTCGGTCGCCGTTGATCCCGGCGGCCAGGGGCACATCGGTGAAGGGATAGGGATCAAGAAAGGGAAAGGAGGACCCGGCCTGGGCTGGCCAAGGCCGGACGAGACTCAGGAGCAACAAGGCCAGCAGGCCGAGCAGGCCGCCAACTCCCACCCCGACCGGGGGGGATAGCTCTGAGCGCACGTTGATCATCGCGGGAACCGCCAAGGGAGGGAGGCACGGAAATCAAGAAAGATAGCCGATGGCGCTTGGTTGTGCCAGCTTATTTTTGGTAAAAGTCGGCGATGGCCTCCACCACCTGGGCCTGCATCTCGAAAGTCAACTCGGGATAGATAGGCAGGGCCAGGGTCTCCCGGGCCGCCCGTTCCGCCTCCGGGAAGCCGGCCCCCTGCCAGTCGGGATGGGCAACGCAACCCTGCTGGTGCATAGGGATCGGGTAGTAGATCTCGCAGCCGATGCCGTGGTGCAACAGGTGGGCCTTCAGCTCATCGCGCCGCCGGGCCCGGATGACGTACTGGTTGTAGATGTGGTGGTCCAATTGCTCATCGTCCTTCGCCTGGGGGGCGTACACCGCCTGGGGCAGGACCACCGCCCCCGCCTCCGGCAGCCCGGCGGCGGCGAACAGTTCCTGGTAGCGGGCGGCGTTGCGGCGGCGGGCCCGGTGCCAGGCGGGCAGGTGCGGCAGCTTGACCAAAAGGGCGGCGGCCTGGATGGGATCGAGCCGGAAGTTGCCGCCCAGGAGGGGGTGATGGTACTTGGGCTCGCCACCGTGCACCCGGATGATCCGCATCCGCTCCCTAAGCGCGGCGTCGGCCACGGTGATCATGCCCCCGTCGCCTATTCCGCCCAGGTTTTTACTGGGAAAAAACGAGAAACAACCCGCCGTCCCCACCGAGCCCGCCCGCCGCCAGCGCACCTGTCCTCCCGCCTCGGGCCAGGGATAGACGGCGCCGATGGCCTGGGCCGCGTCCTCCACCACCGGCAGGCCGTGCTCCTCGGCCAGGGCCATGATCGGGGCCAGGTCGGCGCACTGGCCGAAGAGGTGCACCGGCAGGAGGGCCTTGATCCGGCCCCGGTGCTCGGAACGGGCCAGCACCTCGCCGGCCAGGGCTGGATCGAGGTTGAAGGTCACGGGATCGATGTCGGCGAACACCGGCCTCGCCCCCAGGCGCAGGATGCAGCCGACGGTGGCCACGAAGGTGTAGGGGGTGGTGAGCACCAGGTCGCCGGGGCCGATCCTCAAGGCCATCAGGGCGGCGAGCAGGGCATCGGTGCCGCTGGCCACCCCCACGGCGCCCCCCGCCTGGCAGTAGGCGGCGAGCTCTCGCTCCAGGGCCTCGACCTTGGGGCCCATGATGTAGCAGGTCGAGTCCAGCACCTCGGTGAGGGCGGCAAGAAGCTCGTCGCGCAGGGGGCGGAGCTGTTCGTGCAGGTCAAGCAGGGGAACGCGCATGGGTATTCCAAATAGAGGGTTGGGGTCGGCCAGACGGCGGGTCAGGCCCGCCAGAAGTCCACCGCCTCGTCGAGAAAGGTCTTGATGTCCGGCACCTCGTCCTCGAAGAAGCGGCGCATCTTGTGCAGCAGGTTGCTCTCGATCTGCCGCACCCGTTCCCGGGAGAGGCCGAACTGCACCGCGATCTCTTGCAGGGTCAGGGGGTCGTCGCTCAGCAGCCGCTGGCTTAGGATGCTCAGCTCCTTCGCGTTCAGGCGGGGTTTCAGCTTATCCAGCACCTCGGCCATCCGCCGCTTGATCTCCAGGCTCGCGATCTCCTCCTCCACCGTGGGGCCGCCCGCCTGGATGAAGTCCTTCTGCTGCTCCTCGGAGTCGTCGCGCAGGGGGCTCTCCAGCGACAGGTCGCCGCCCTCCAGGCGCTTGCTCATCTCGACCACCTCGCTCTCCTTGACGTTTAAGCGCTGGGCGAGCAGCTTGACCTCCGGGTCGAAGCCCTGGGATTCGAGCAGCTTCTTTTCCTTGTTCAAGCTGAAGAAGAGCTTGCGCTGGGCCTGGGTGGTGCCGATCTTCACCAGCCGCCAGTTGTCCATGATGAACTTCAGGATATAGGCCCGGATCCAGTAGGCGGCGTAGTAGGAGAACTTGACCCCCCGGTAGGGATCGAACTTCTTGACCGCCTGCACCAGGCCGACGTTGCCCTCCTGGATCAGGTCCAGGAAGTTGGTCATCCAGTAGCGCTGGAAGTCCATCGCCACCTTGACCACCAGGCGCAGGTTTGCGGTCACCAGCCGGTAGGCGGCGTCCTGATCGCCCTGCTCGTGGAAGCGGATGGCCAGCTCCTCGGCCTCCTCCCGGCTCAAGAGCTGGTACTGGCTGATCTCCTGAAGATAGCGATGCAGCCCCGGCGAGGCCAGGGCCGGCAGGTTGTCGTCGTCGGGCAGGGCGACCAGGGGGTGGATGACTTCCGGCGCTATCTCCCCGCCGCCGGCCTCGTCCAGGTCAGCGGCGTCCGACGACCCCAGGGCCTCGTCGTCCGGCTCCAGGCCGGGGTCAATGTCGTCTTGATCGTCTCCGTCGCGCATGGGCGCCATTATGAGGCCCTGCGTCCCAAAGGTCAACATCTTTGATGGCGTCGCAAAAAGGCCGATCTACTGCGGCGCGGGGCGGTTTGGCTCGTTCGGCATACCGGATGTATGGCCTCACTCGCCAAACGCAACCCGCGTCTTGTATATCGGCCCTTTTGCTTAGCCATCGGCTACCTTTGGGCGAGGTCAACATCTTTGATGGCCTCCAGCCGCGGCGGCCCCGCCGTCTCCGCGAAGACGATCCGGGTCTGATCCAGCAGGCCCAGGGCCTCCAGCCGGCGAAGACCTGCCCGTCCGCGGCCCAGGAGCAGGGAGCGATCTCGGACCGCCACGGTCAGTTGCCGGGGCCGCTGGGGGAAGGAGGCGAGCCGGCGGCGGAGCTGGTTGAAAAACACCCTGGTTTTAACCAGCTCGCCAAAGGCGGGATGATGGGGCCCGGCTACCAGGCTGGCCTCAAGCTCCGGGGTGGTTTGCAGGCCGGCGCGGATGACCGGAATGCCGCGGACGGCCAGGATCTCGACCGCCCGGGCCGCCAGGGCCACCGCCTTGACGAGCGGCAGGGGCCGGTAACGGCCTTGGTGGTAAAGCGCCGCCAGCCCGCTGTCGGCGAGCACCAGGGCCGGGTGCAGCCGGACGAAGTCGGGCCCCAGCTCGGCCAGCCGCCGGCAGCCGGCCAGGGTGGAAACGGTGCCCTCCCCCGGCAGGCCCAGCATGAGCTGCGCCCCGACCCTAAGCCCCGCGCCCTTGAGGATGGCGATCGCCGCCTCGCTGTGCCACGCCTCGTGCCCGCGCCGGCTGAGCCGCAGGGTCTCCGGGTGCAGGGACTGGACGCCCAGCTCGACGGTCTCCACCCCGTACGCCCGCAAGAAGGCGGGGGTCTCCGGGAAGATGTAGTCGGGACGGGTGGAGAGACGGATGCCATCGACCCGGCCCGCCCGCAGCCAGGGCCGAACAGCGGCCAGCAGACGCTCCTGCTCCTTGAGCGGCAGGCCGGTGAAGCTGCCCCCGTAGAAGCCCACCTCCACCCGGCGACCCTGGGCCGGCGACCGGGCCAGCCAGGCGCGAATCTCCGCCGCCACCTCCCCGGCCCCCGGCCCGTCCGCTGTTAACCGCCTGCCGCTTAGAGGCCGCTGGTCGCAGAACAGGCAGCGGTGCGGGCAGCCCAGGTGGGGCAGGAAGACGGGAATGATGAGCGGCGGGCGCGGCTTCACTACGGGCGCAGGCTGGCCAGGGCCAGACCCGCCGCCTTCTGCTCCGCCGCCTTCTTGCTTGAGGCCTGGGCGGTAGCCACGGTGCGGCCCTGAAGCCGCACCGAGACGGTGAAGGTCTTGGCGTGATCCGGGCCCTCGGCCCGCTCCAGGACATAGAGCGGGGCGCTGTTGAAGCGGGCCTGGGTCAGCTCCTGCAAGGCGCTCTTGTAGTCGCCCTCGGCCAGCGAGGCCTGGGCCTCGGCGATCCGACCCCGGAAGTGGGCCTCGACCATGGCCTGGGCCACGGGGTACCCGCCGTCCAGAAAGACGGCCCCGATCACCGCCTCGTAGGCCGAGGAGAGGATGGAGGCCTTGCCGCGCCCGCCGCCCTGCTCCTCGCCCCGGCCCAGGCGCAGAAAATCGCCCAGGCCCAGGTCCCGGGCCACCAGGTCAAGATGCCGCTCCTGCACCAGGGCCGAGCGCAGCCTGGTCAGCTCGCCCTCGCTCATCTGCGGGCCGGAGGCCAGGAGCAGGGCGCCGATCACCAGGTCGAGGACCGCGTCGCCCAGAAACTCCAGGGTCTCGTTGTCGCCCGCCGGGTCGTGCGGGTGTTCGACCCGATAGGAACGATGGGTTAAGGCCCGCGCCAGGAGCCGGGGATCTTGGAAGCGATGGCCGAGCCGGGCGGCCAGGGCCTGGGGATGGTCGGGAGACGAGGACAACCCGTTCACCACTGGGTGGCGTGCAGGAGGCTCTGCCGGATCTCCTCGATGAACTCCTTGTCGGTGATCTTCTCGGCCCCGCAGTCCAGGACGTAAAACACCTCCACCACCTGATCGGAGCGGGTGCCGATCTTGGCCCGGAAGACGTTGATCTGAAAGTCGGCGAAGACGCGGGTGATGGCGTAGGAGATGCCGGGCCGGTTGGCGGCGTACACCTCGATTACGGTGTAGGTCTCGGAGACCTCGTTGTCGAACACCACCTTGGCGGGCGGCTGGCTCTTGGCCGGGGCCTTGCGGCTGGCCCGATGCCGCTGGCGCAGCCGGAACTCCAGGCCCAGACGGTGGTTGATCGCCCGGTGCAGGTCGCTCTCGAATTGCCGCCAGTCCTGATCGGCGTGGGACTTGTCGAAGATGGGCTGGACGTTGATCACGTCCACCACCGTACCGTCCGGCCAGGTAAAGATCTGGGCCGAGAGCAGGCGCAGGTTGTTTAGGGAGACCACCCCGCAGATCTTAGACAAGAGTCCGGGCCGATCCCTGGTCAGGATCAGCAGCGACCAGTGGGCCTCACGCTCCCTGGGCCGCACGATCAGGCCGGTTGCGGTCAGACCCCGGCTGGCGGCGATGTGCCCGGCGATCTCGTCCGGGGCGAAGTTCAACAGGTAGTCGTCGGGCAGGGTCTTCAGGTCGAGGGGGCAGTCGCCCGGCAGGTGGGCGGTCACCTTCTCCCTGATCCACTGGATGCCGGTGTGCAGGTCCTGGGGGGCGTCGCCCGCCTTCTCCAGCAGCAGGGCGATCTTCAGGTAGAGGTCGAGCAGCAGGGCGGCCTTCCAGTCGTTCCACACCGTGGGGCCGGTGGCCATGGCGTCGGCGATGGAGAGGAGGTAGAGCAGGGCTAGCCGCTCCGGGGTGCCCACCAGTTGGGCGGCGCGCTGGATCAGCACCGGGTCCTCCAGGTCGCGACGCAGGGCGGTGTGGGTCAGGAAGAGGTGATTGGCCACCGCGAACTCCACCAAGCCCCGCTCGTCCTTGTCCAGGCCCAGCCTAAGGCCGATCTGGGCGGCCAGCTCCGCCCCCCGGCGCTCGTGGCCGGCGCCGTAACCCTTGCCGATGTCGTGCAGCAGCCCGGCCAGGAAGAGCAGCCGGGGGGCGGACAGGATGGCGAAGATGTTGGCCTGCTCCCCGGCCAGTTGATGCAGGGTGGCCACGGTCTGGAGCAGGTGGAGATCAACGGTGAAGACGTGATAGATGTCGTGCTGGGCCAGGGACTTGAGGTGGGCGAACTCCGGCAGGTAGGCGGTCAAAAGCCCGCACTCCAGCATCGACTCCAGTACGGACAGGGGCGCCTTGTCCTGGCTGAGGATGTCGATGAACATCCGGGCCAGGTGGGGATCACTCCGGAAGCCGTCGTCCACCAGGGCCAAGTTGGCGCTGACCAGCTTCCGGGTCTGATGGTGCACCGGCAGGCCGGAGCGGGCGGAGTAAAGGAAAATTTTCAGCAGAATTTGCCGGTTTTCTTGCAGCTTATCGGCGCCGACCAGCCGGACGCGGCCCCGGCGGGCCACGATGCCGGGCTCGAATTCCTCTTCCTCCTCGGCCTGGCCAGGCTGGGCGCTTAAAAACTCGTGGACGTGCTCGAAGAACAGGTCGGTGATGGTGACGATGGTCTGGAGGTGGGAATAGACCTGGCGCATGAAGTGCTCCACGTCCATGATCCCCTTGGTGCTGCGGTAACTAAGCGCCTTGGCGATCTCCTCCTGATGCTCGAAGTAGAGCTGGTCGTTCTTGCGGCCACTGAGGTAGTGCAGGCGGTTACGGATGACGATCAAGCCCTCCCAGGCCTCCTCGAAGGCCCGGTGCTCGTCCTCGGTGAGCAGGCCGGCCTCGCGAAGCGAGGCCAGGTCCTTGAGCCCGAAGACCACCTTGGCGGTCCAGAGCATGGCCTGGATGTCGCGCAGGCCGCCCCGGATCTCCTTGATGTGCGGCTCCAGGCGGTAGCTGTGCAGGCCGTAGCGGCGGTGGCGCTCCTCCCGGTGGCCGAGCATGTCCTCCAGGAAGGCCAGGCGCTGGCCGTCGATGAAGCGGCGCCGGTAAGCCTCCCGCAACTGGTCAAACAGGGGCTGGTCGCCGGTGAGCAGACGGGCGTCGAGCAGGGAGACCCGGAGGAAGAAGTCGCCCGCCGCGTCGGTCAGGCAGGCCTCCACGGTGCGGACGCTGTGGCCCACCTCCAGGCCGGCGTCCCACAGGGGGTAGAAGATGGCTTGGGTAACGGCGGGCAGGGCGGCCTCGACCTCGGGCCGGTAGAGGAGCAGCAGGTCGATGTCGGAGAAGGGGAACAGCTCACTGCGCCCGTAACCGCCTACCGCCACCAGGGCCAGGCCGCTCGCCGCCTCCGGGCAATCGGCGAACTTGCGGATCAGGTGGCTGTCGATGAGCTGGGTGTGCTCGGCGAGCAGGTCCCGGCCCTGGAGGCCCTGCCGCCACAAGACCTCCAGGATCTCGCGCCGGGTGCGGAGGCTGGCGGGATCGACGGCGGCGGATTCAAGGCGCATGGATCAGATGGCGCTCTTGCCCTTTTCGCCGGTCCGCACCCGGATAACGTCCTCCACCGGCAGGACAAAGATCTTGCCGTCGCCGATCTTGCCAGTCAGGGCGGCCTGGCGGATGCACTCGATCACCTCCTCCACCTGCTCGGCCTCGACGATCAGCTCCAGCTTGACCTTGGGGATGAAATCGACCACATACTCGGCGCCGCGGTAGATCTCCTTGTGGCCCTTCTGACGGCCATAGCCCTTGACCTCGGACAGGGTCATCCCCTTGATTCCCTTGGCGTTTAGGGCCTCCTTGACATCGTCCAGCTTGAAGGGCTTGATGATCGCTTCGATCTTTTTCATAAGTGGTCTCCGTTAGGACGGCGGCGGGGCGAAGGCCGCCTCGCCGTCTTGACACCGTCCTCAGTTGTTGTAGGCGGTTTCACTGTGCTCGTGCAAGTCAAGCCCGGTGACCTCGGCCTCGGAAGAAACCCGCAATCCCATGACGGCGTTGATGACCTTCAGGAGCACCCAACTTACCACAAAGGCGTAGGCCCCGACAACCATTACTCCAAAAATCTGGCGGCCCAGGAAGGCCGGGTTGCCGGCCAGGAGCCCGTCGGCGCCGGCGGGGTTGACCGCCTTGGCGGCAAAGACCCCCAGGCAGACGGTGCCGACAAAGCCGCCCACCCCGTGGATGCCGATGACATCCAGGGAGTCGTCCAGGCCGATCCTGTTTTTGAAGTTGACCGCGTTATAGCAGATGACCCCGGCAATCACCCCGATCAGGATGGCCGGCACCGGCCCCACGAACCCGGCGGCGGGGGTGACGGTGGCCAGGCCGGCCACCGCCCCGGAGGCGGCGCCCAGGGTGGTGGGCTTACCCCGATGCGCCCACTCGATCAGACTCCAGGCCGCCATGCCCGCCATGCCCGCCAGGTGGGTGGAGACGAAGGCGGTGGCGGCGATGCCGTTGGCGGCCAAGGCGCTGCCGCCGTTGAACCCGAACCAGCCGAACCAGAGCAGCCCGGTGCCCAGGACGGTCATCGGCAGGTTGTGGGGCATGAAGCTCTGCTTGCCGAAGCCGGAACGGGGCGGGATCACCAGCACCGCCGCCAGGGCCGCGGCCCCGGAGGTGAGATGCACCACCAGCCCGCCGGCGAAGTCAAGCACCCCGCGGGCCGCCAGCCAACCCCCCGAACCCCATACCCAGTGGCAGACCGGGTTATAGACCAAAAGCGACCACAGGAGGGCGAAGACCAGGAAGGGGGCGAACCGCACCCGCTCGGCGATGGCGCCGGTAATCAGGGCCGGGGTGATGATGGCGAACATGCACTGGTAGATCATGAACACGCTCTGGGGGATGGTGGTGGCGTAGGTGGGGCTGGGGGCGGCGCCCACGGTGTTCAAGCCCAGCCAGGCCAGGCTGCCGAT
Source organism: Deltaproteobacteria bacterium (assembly GCA_021789795.1). Taxonomy (GTDB): domain Bacteria; phylum Desulfobacterota; class Desulfobulbia; order Desulfobulbales; family VMSU01; genus VMSU01. Next base: position 13,395 of record JAJYJA010000036.1, read on the forward strand.
CACCCCGTGCAGGTCGGGGCCAAAGGACATGGTGTAACCCAGGGCCACCCACTCGATGCTGACCAGGGCGATCATCATCAGGCTCTGCATGAAGGTGCCGAGCACGTTCTTGCCCCGCACCATGCCGCCGTAGAACAAGGCCAGACCCGGGGTCATGAGCAGCACCAGCCCGGCCGCGGCCAGGACAAAGGCGGTATCTCCGTTGTTGATCATCTTCGCTCCTTTTCGCTGTCATTTGCTCGTTGGGGAGGAAAGGCCACCCGCCCGCCGCCGGCGCCCCCTCCCTCGCCGGATATAGCCGACGAGAAAAATCACGCCTTGTTAAGCAAGAAACATACCATTATCTGAAACTGTACAACAATTGGTTAATTTAACTTATAAAAATCTCAAGACAACAATGGGAATCTGCCGCTTTACTTATTGCATTATTGTCTTAAATGGCATTTTTTATAACAAAAATGAATAGCGATTATGGCTGGCAGCGACAAAATGGCCGAGGGGCCAGGACGACGAAAATAGGCGGCAATCCCCTGTCGGCACAGGGAGATACGGAGAGGGGCGCCAGACGGGCCGGGCGGAGGAATGGGGGGGGAAGGGGCCTTGAATTTACAAACTTGTGCGGATCAGAGGATCTGGTAGCGATCCACGGTGATGGCGTCCAGGGGCAGACCGGGCCACTGCTTGAGCACCCAGGCCTTGAGGCGGCTGCCTAAGGCGCCCCGGTCCAGGGCGTAGCGCCGCAGGTCATCGGGAGGCTGATTGAGGTAGAACTGATAGAGGGTCTCGCGGACCAGGGTTTCCTTGTCGGTGGGGGGCATGACCTCCGGGGCGAGCTTCAGCACCAGGGTGAGATCGTTGGCGATGAGGAGGGGCCCCTGGCCCTTGCCGCCCTCGGCATGGATCAGCAGGGAGGGGAAGCGCCATTTCTTGCGCAGGATCAAGCGCCGGCCCAGCGGCTCTGGCGGACTGGCCACCGGTGCCGGCGATGGGGCGTAGGCTTTAGGCGGCGGGGTCGAGGCCGAAGTCGGGCCCGCCGCCTTGACGATCCGTTGGGCGGCGGTCTGGGCTGGAGGTTTGGTCGGGGGGTGGTGGAACAAGAAGAACAGGGCCAGGCCCAGGAGCAACGGGCCGCCCAGGAGCAACAGCCGCAGCGGCAGGGAGAGGGCCCGCAGCCGTTCGCTCAGGCCACGGGAAGGGCCGCGATCCTCCCCCTCGGCCTTCTGGCCGGCGGCGGGAGACGGCCCGGCGGGGGACTCGTCCGCCACCTCGGGCAGGAAGAAGTCACTGGTGGCCTCCGCCTTGGGCGAGGCCTGGATGTCGGCCTCGAAGGCCTCGCCCCAGTCGTCGCCAATGTCGCTGTTGAAGATGGTCGGCTGGCCGGGTTTATTCTCTTCCTGCTCCGGTTGCTCAGCCATGGCCAGCAGCGCTTAGCAGCCCAACACCTTGTTTATCTTTTCGCCCAAGGTGTCGGCGGTGAAGGGTTTGACGATGTACTGGCTGACCTTGGCCTTGACCGCCATGATGATGTTCTCCTGCTGGGCCTCGGCGGTCACCATGATGAAGGGGGTCGAGGCCCACTCCGGGTTGGCGCGCACGTTTTTCAGCAGTTCGAGGCCGGTCATCTTGGGCATGTTCCAGTCGGAGATGATGAGCCCCACCTTCTCCTGCTTGAGGACGTTGATGGCGCTGGTTCCGTCGTCGGCCTCGATGACGTTTTTGTAGCCCAGTTGGGTCAGGATGTTCTTCACGATCCGCCGCATGGTGGCGAAGTCATCGACGATGAGAACCTTTATGCTAGTATCTGGCATTCTGTCCCTCGGTATGCAAAAAGTGCCGACAAAGGCGGAGATACGGCCCGTTGACTGCTCCATCATAGCCAACTATCACGGACAAACGCAACGAAATTTTGCGCGCCAGAAAAAGTTGGCCAAATCGGCGGGTTGGGCGGGCTTAACGGGGGAAGGGGCTCAGGTCAGCGCCCTCTTGAGCTTGGCGCGCAAACGGAGCATGGCCTTGCTGTGCATCTGGGAGATGCGGGACTCGGTGTAACCCAGCACCAGGCCGATCTCCTTCATGGTCAACTCCTCGAAGTAGTAGAGGGAGACGACCAGCTTCTCCTTGTCGCTTAGGGCGGTGATCGCCTGGGCCACCAGTTGGCGGACCTGGGCCAGGTTGACGGCGGAGAAGGGATCGAGGTCCTCCTGCTCCAAAAGCTCGGCAAAGCCCGCTCCCCCCTCTTCAAAGGTGTTCTGCCGAAGCAGCTCGACGTCCATGAAGCTCACGGACTTGGTCTCGTCCAGAAGCCGGTGGAATTCATCCAGGGAGACACCCAGGGCCTGGGCCACCTCCTGGTCGGTGGCCGGGCGGCCCAGGTTGTGCTCCAGGTCGATATAGGCGTTCTCCAGTTGGTTGATCTTGCCCCGCACCGAACGCGGCACCCAGTCCAGGGAGCGCAACTCGTCCAGCATCGCGCCCCGGATCCGGAACTCGGCGTAGGTCTTGAGCTGGACGTTCTTGCCGGGGTCAAACTTGTCGATGGCGTCGATCAGCCCGATGATCCCGGCGCTGATTAAGTCATCCAAGGCGATGCTGGGCGGCAGGCGGGCGAGGAGGCGGGTGGCGATGTACTTGATGAGCGGGGTGTAGGCCAGGATCAGCTCGTCGCGTTTTTCGGACGACAGCCGTTCCCCGGCGGTGAAATAGGCCCGGGTGTAGTCCTTGAATCGCTGGGGTTGCGGCTTGGGCATTGGCTTCTGCTTGGGCCATCAAAATTGCGGCCAGAAAAACTTGATGTTGCCGTCGCTGGCGGGCGCGGGCCGGGTGGCGTCCAAATGCCGGGCGAGCCGGAAGAAGGTCTGGCTGACGGCGGCCTCGGGGAAGAGCGTCGTCACCAGACGCTGGCCGCGCACCGCCTGGATCAGCTTCCTATCATACGGAATATGGCCGAGGAAGTCCAGCGAAAGCGAGCCCAGGAACTGGTCGCAGACCAGGCTCAACTGTTTAAATACCGCCAGGGCCTCCCGCTCCGACTGGGCCAGGTTGACCAGGATCGAGAAGCGCTTGACCCCGTGCCGGGTGGCCAGCACCTTGATCAGGGCGTAGGCGTCGGTGAGCGAGGTGGGCTCCGGGGTCAGAAGGACGATGCGCTCCTGGGCCGCCAGGTTGAAATAGACCACGTTCTCGTTGATCCCGGCGGCGGTGTCGATCAGCATCAGGTCGAGGTCCTGGTTCAACTCCTCCATCTCGGAAAGGAAGTAGAGTTTCTGGGTCTCGGATAGGCTGGCCAACTCCATGATCCCGGAGCTGCCCGGCAGGATGCGGATCCCCCCTGGCCCGTTGATCATCACCTCGGCGAGCGACTTCTCGCCGGTGAACACGTGGTGCAGGTTGTACTTGGGGGTCATGCCCAGGAGGACATCGACGTTGGCCAGGTTCAGGTCGGCGTCTAGGATCAGCACCTTGCGGCCCAGAATGGCCAGGGCGTAAGCCAGGTTGGTGGTCAGGTTGCTCTTGCCCACCCCGCCCTTGCCGCTGGTCACGCAGATCACCCGCGGCTGATTGCCGCCGGCCCGGGGCCGGGGCGCCGCTTGTCTTAAGGCTTCAACTTGGGGCATAAGGTTCTCCCTGGTCTTTGATTGGAGGCCATCACCGCCCCTCCTCCTGGCGCCGGCGGTCCGGCTCCCAGGTCTTGACCGCCGCCGTCCAGCCCTGCTTGAACAGGGTTTCGAGGCCTTCCTTGGTGGCGGCCAGAAAATCCTCCGGCACCCGCTGACCGGTGGCGAGATAAG
>JAJYJA010000218.1 GCA_021789795.1 Deltaproteobacteria bacterium
AGGGCACGAGATGATGAGCTTAATACGCAGGGCAAAAGACCAGAAGGGCTTCACCTTGGTGGAATTGATGATTGTGGTGGCGATTATTGGTATCTTGGCGGCCATCGCCATTCCCCAGTTTGCCAAGTATCGGGCGCGGGCGCAGAATACAGCGGCATTGAGTGATGTCAGAAATTTACGCACTGATTTGGAAGGATTTTATGCCGAGCATCAAGCATATCCTCAATGATACTTTTTCGTTAGCGTGGTTTTTGATTTCAGCAAGGCACACTGGCTTTGTCTGGGGACAACAAAAAGTTGACAGTTCTGGCATTGTATAGAAGTCCGAAACTGGCTAGTCCGCTCAGTCTGGATGATGTCTTGACGTAGGCAAATTGAGCTCGGGAACCATGCCAGCATTATGGGCCAAGTGCAATGTGGCACCTTTTGAAGAATAAGAGTGGTGCTCACTTAAAAAATTTACTTTGTGGAGACATGATCATGAGAAAGAAAATTTTAGTTTCTTTATGTGTGTGTGTAACCTATTGTTTTTCGGTGGCATCCTTTGCTGGTGCTGCTCCCGTATCTTCAACTCAGGCGAGTGATACCACCGGTGGGACAGTCACTCTTGGTACTACTACGCCCCTAACATATAACCCATCACCTAGTGTTTTGATGGCCGTCAAGGCCAGTCCTACTGCATATGCCATTAAAGCGACCAATTCCTTGACTGACACGAGTAACGGCATGGAGTATGGCACTACCAGCGCCGCAACTGGCTATGCACAAAGAACAAAGACTGTTGCCGCTGCTACCGCTGTTCCTGTACCTACAGATGAAAATAATTTAGACGGTACAGGATGGACATGGATGGGCGGAAGCTGAGATTTATTTGATTATTGTCTAGCTGTCAGCTTTGGGATAAGTAAACAAAAACCCTTTACGCCACTATGGCGTAAAGGGTTTTTTTATGTCACTATGTGTATAAATGAAAGACGATCTAGTTATTTGTTTTACTCATCTGTCAAAGCGTTACCATACCGATCTCTTTGGCCGCGCCAAGCCCGCGCTGGCCGATCTCTCCCTAGAGATCAGGGCCGGGGAGGTTTTGGGCATTGTCGGCCCCAACGGGGCGGGCAAGAGTACCACCATCAAGATCCTGATGGGGTTTGTCTTCCCTGACCGCGGTGAGGTCACCTTAAACGGACTTCCCGCCGCCGACCCGGCGGCCCACGCCCAGGTCGGCTATCTCCCGGAAAATCCTTGCCTCTACGACAAGCTCTCCATACACGATCACTTGATTTTTGCCGCCCAGGTGGCGCGTCTGGCCCCGGACGAGGCCGAGGCGCGGATCGCCAAGGTGCTGCAAAGGGTGCGGCTCGCCAAGGTCGCCAAGACGCCGGTGCGCAAGTTTTCCAAGGGCATGACCCAGCGGGCGGCCCTGGCCTACGCCCTGTTGCACGATCCGGAGTTGCTCATCCTGGATGAGCCCATGTCCGGCCTCGACCCGCTGGGCAGGGAACTGGTGGCCGAGGTGATCCGGGAATACCGGGAGCGGGGCCGGACCATCCTCTTCTGCTCCCACATCCTCACCGATGTGGAACGGATTTGCAGCCGGATCGGGCTGATGCACCAGGGCCGTCTGGTGGCGGATTTGCGCCCGCCGGACTTGCCGGCCCCCCCCACCGGCAGGTATGCCGACAAGTCGCCCTTGGAGGCCTTCTTTTTAAACCAGGTGGCCGGTAACGAGGAGGGCAACGATGGGTAATTTCCTGGCCATCTGCCGGTTGACCTTCAAGGAGGGCTTAAGCCACCGGCTGCTTTACGGCGTGGCGGTCATGGTGCTCCTGCTGCTGCCGCTTGCGGTCCTGGTCAGCGGGTTTTTCATGCGCGACATCGCCAAGATCGTGGTCGATCTCTGCCTGAGCACGGTCAGCGTCAGCGGCCTGTTGGTGCCCTTCTTCCTGACCGTGCCCATGCTGTCCGGCGATCTTGAGCGGCGGACGGTCTTTTCCCTGCTCTCCAAGCCGATCTCCAGGCCGGCCTATCTGTTGGGTAAGTTCGGCGGCCTGGCCCTGTTGACCGCGCTGGTGATGACCTTTGCCGGCGGGGCGGGACTGGTGGCGGTCTGGGGTGGCCGGTTCTTGTACGGGGCCCACTTCTTTACCTCTTTTTCCGTCTTGTCCTACCTGGTGGCCATGGTGATGAATTTTCTGGCCATCATGCTGCTTACCAGCCTGGTCGTCCTCTGGTGCTGTCTGACCACCAGTTCCCTGCTCGCCACCCTCCTGACCCTGGCCACCTACCTGATCGGCCAGACCATCGACGACATCGTGTCGCTTATCGAGGCGGGCAACAGCCAGATCCCCATTTCCCTGCCGCTGAAGTATGTCATCCAGACCTGCAAGTACCTGGTACCCAACCTGGCGGCCTTCGATCTCAAACAGCAGGCCGCCCACGGCCTGGCCATCCCCTGGGCCGTGGTCTCGTCCCTGGGCCTCTACAGCCTGGGCTACGGCGCCGCGGTCTTGACCCTGGCGGTCTTGGCCTTTTCCCGCCGCGATCTCGCATGAAGGCCAGGTGGCTTCCTGCCCTTATCCTGGTGGCGGGGTTGGGGGTCAGCGTCTCCCTGACCACGACCTTGCACAATATCCGGGTCAAATACCATCAAGAGACGATCAGCGGCCTGGGTGACTTGCCCTCGCCGCTGCTCAAGGCCCTGGCCCTGGAGTTTAAGGGTACGGCCTCCGACTATCTGTTCCTGAAGACCATGACCTTCGTGGGCATGAAGCTGATCGACCGCTCGCAGTTGACGGCCGGGGATTGGCGGCGCGTGGCCACCATGCTGCGGGGGGTGACCGACCTGGATGGTAAGTTCTGGGACCCCTACCTGTTCGCGGAGATGATGTTTCCCTGGCAGGCGGGGATGCTCGACGAGGCGGACAATCTGTTGAAAAAGGCGGAGCTTAATCTGCCCAACGACTTCCTGCCCCCCTATTTCTTGGGATTCAACGCCTTTTACTTCGAGAAGAATTCGGCCAAGGCGGCGCCTTATCTCCGTCGGGCGGCGGCCCTGCCCGGCGCGCCCGACTTCTTGCAGGGGTTGGCCGCCCGGGTAAGCCTGTATGGCAGACAAACCGGCCTGGGGATATCATTTTTGGAGGGCCTGCTGCATTCTACCCGGAATCCGGGCGCCAGAAGCTATCTTCGGGAAAGGCTGCAGGCCCTGGTCATCATCCAGAAACTGGAGGAGGCGGTGCAACGATACCGGGAGGCCAAGCATGTCCTGCCCGAGTCGCTGGCCGAGTTGCAGGCGGCGGGCTTTATCGACCGCATCCCTGTTGACCCGTATGGCGGAGAGTTTAAGATCCTGAAGAACGGCCGGGTGTACACCACCAGCGACCTGGTGCAGAAAAAGGCGGCCCCGGCGGAGAAGGGCCGTTAGGCGGTTTGGCCC
>JAJYJA010000037.1 GCA_021789795.1 Deltaproteobacteria bacterium
GAGAGCAGCCGGAGGTCGAAACGCGGCTGATCGGCGGGGGGCAGGCTCACCATTCCAGGGTCAGGCTGTCGTCCAGGGGGCTCGACTTGGCCACCCGCACCCGCACCGTGTCGCCGGGCTCGGGCCTGATCGCCTGGCTGGCGGGCAGCTCCGCCTCGAACAGGAGGTCGCGCAGCACCACCTGCACCTTGCTGTTCCTGGTGTCCAGCACCACCGCCGGCAGGTATTCGCCGATCATCCCGGCCAGGTAGGTGAACAGCCAGTAGCGGTGGCGGAGCTGGCGCACCAGGTTGACCCGGGTCTGGGCGGCGGTGATCAGGCTGGCGAACTCGTGCAGCTCCCGTTCGCCGAAACGGGCGCCGCGGCCAGCCAGGATGGCGCCGATCTGGTGCTGGATCACCAGGTCCAGCAACCTGCGGATGGGGGAGGTGACGGTGGTGTACTGCTCCGCCCCCACCCCGTCGTGGCGCTTGGGACTGGTCAGGAGCTGACCCCGGGCCAGGAAGCGGCGCTGCTTGAAATTGACATATAAGTCGTGCTCCGGCTGCGGGGAGAGGCGCTTGCGGGCCGGGGCCTGGGTGCGGTAGAGGCCTGGCTCCTGGCGGTCGGCCAAAAAGCTCGCGGCCGTGGTGTTGGCCAGCACCATGAACTCCGAGACCAGCAGCCGCATGGGGGTGTCCACCTCCAGCAGGGAGACGCCGCTGACCCGGCCCTCCTGGAATTGAAACACCAGGTCGGGGATGGGGAGGATCAAGGCCCCGGCCTGAACCCGGCGCCGCCAGAGCTGCTGGCTTAAGGACGCCAGGGCGGCAAGCTGCCGGTCGCCCGGCGCCAGGACCTCGGCCTCCGGGTAGGACAACTGGCGCTTGACCCGGATGAGGCTGCGGACGATCCGGCTCCTCAACACCTCGCCCTCCGGGGAGAGGGTGACCAGGAAGCTGATCGCCAGCCGGTCTTGATCCTTAAGCAGGCTGAGCGCCCCCTCGGACAGCTCGCTGGGCAGCATGGGCACCGTGGCGTCCGGGAAATAAATCGAGGTGGCCCGGCGCTCCGCCTCCTTAAACAACGGACTGCCGGGGGCGAGGTAATGGGCCGTGTCGCTGATGTGGATGCCGACCTCGAAGTTCGGGCCGTCCTCGGTGAGGTGCAGGGCGTCGTCGAAGTCCCGGGTCGAGGCCCCGTCGATGGTCAGCACCGGCAGGTCGCGGAGATCGAGCCGGCCCGCGGCTGAGGGCGCCCCGGCGGCCGCGATGATCTCCCGCGCCTGGGCCAGGCAGTGCTCGTCAAAGGCGACCGGCACCCGATAGCGCCGCAGGGGGAGGTTCTCGTCCGCCCGCCAGCGCCCGGCCTTGACCAGGAGGTGAAAGGCGTCGTGGGGCCGGGTGAGCCCCGCCGCCTTGAGCAACTCCCGGGCCAGTTCCCAGTGCTCGGCCTCGTTGCCGTACAGGTAGTGGTCGGCGATGATCTTCAGGCAGTCAAGCTCGGGCCAGGCCGGCGGGGTCTCGCCCCGCCAGAGGGCGGCCAGGGCCTCGGCCCCCAGGCGCAGGGTCTCCTCCCGCTGACGGGCCTCCTCCTGTTTGGCCAGCAGCTGGGCCACCACCTCCGGGGCATGGGCCTGGATCAGGTTGTCGCGGAACTTGAAGTAGAGGGGGTCGGCGAACACCGCCCGCAGCAGGGCCGCCACCTGATCGTCGCTGGCCGGGCCGCCGAAACAAAGCTCGGCCAGGAATTGGGGGCTGAACCCAGAGCCAGGCTCCGGGGCCACCAGTTGCCAGATCTCCGCCAGCGACACCGGCAGGGACAGGCAGCGGCGGCGGGCGTCGGTATCTTGCAGGGTCTTGAGCAGCAGGTCGTGGCTCGCCCCCGCGTCCAGGCCCTGGCCGCCCTGATGCACCACCCGGTTGGGGTTCAAGCGCACCTCCCGGCCGTTTTGATTCAAGAGTCGCAGACGGCCGCCCGCCTCCTCCATGACCGCGGCGCAGATGAACTTGCCGTGCTCGACGTATTCGACGATTCTACCCTGCATGTGTGCGTCGTTAGGGTTCCGGGTAAAGGTGATGGCGTCGCAAAAAGGCCGATCTACCGCGTCCCCCGTCCAACATCAGCGGGGATCAAACAGAATTGCGGGGCGGTTTGGCGAAGGGGGAGATGCTTCCCCTTTTGGCGCGAAACTGGTATCCTGACCTCTGGCCGCCGTCACGCCAAGGGGGCGGGACGAGTCTGACTTATACCCGATGTAGCCGGTTAATTCAAAGGAAGAGCGGGCGGGCACAAACAAATAAATTGCCGGGCCGTTGCCGTCCGGCGGGAAAAAATCATCATGAATCAAGAGCCGCAAGAATTCCTGCGATCGGGGCTGGTGGCGGTGGCCGGGCCGCCCAACGCCGGCAAATCCACCCTGTTGAACAACTTGCTGGGCCAGAAGATCTCCATCGTCAGCCCCAAGCCGCAGACCACCCGCAACCGGGTGCTGGGGGTGCTCAACGGGCCGGGATATCAGCTCGTGCTCCTGGACACCCCCGGCCTACACGGCGGCACCATCGCCTTGAACGCCGAGATGCGGCGGGTCGCCCTGGAGACCCTGGCCGAGGCGGATCTGGTGCTCTTCCTGCTCGACGCCACCGCCCCCCCACCCAAGCCCGGCGGCGAGCTGGCCGAGTATCTCGCCGGGATCAAGACCCCGGTGCTGCTAGGCCTAAACAAGATCGACCTCCTGCGCCGGGAGAAGCTCCTGCCCCTGATCGCCGCCTGCCAGAATCTGCGCGAGTTCACCGCCGTCGTCCCCCTCTCGGCCCGCTCGGGCGACGGCCTCCCGGCCCTGCTTGACGAGATCACCCGCCTGCTGCCCGAGGGCCCGCGCTATTTCCCGGACGACATCCCCACCGACGTCACGGTGCGCTCGCTCGCCGCCGAGATCATCCGGGAGAAGGTCTTTCTGCTCACCGGTCAGGAGGTGCCCTACTCCACCGCCGTGGTCATCGACCGTTTCGAGGAGGGCGAGCGGCTGACGACCATCGACGCCACCATCGTGATCGAAAGGGACTCCCAAAAGGCAATCGTGATCGGCAAAAAGGGGGCCAAGCTCAAGGAGATCGGCACCGCGGCCCGGCTGGACATCGAGACCATGCTGGATGCCCGGGTGCTGCTGAAAATCTGGGTCAAGGTGGTGAAAAACTGGAGCCGGGACCCCCGGCTGGTCAGGGAGCTGGGGATGTAGCCGGACGGCCTTTTGGTCTGGATAATTGGCGCGAAACGAGCTATAAACTCTGATGGCAATAGCCACCGGGCGGGTCTTGCCGCCGGGCCGACGCAAAAGGTATTTTCCCCAGGAGATTAACGATGTCTGAAGTCCGAGTCCGTTTCCCCCCCAGCCCCACCGGCTACCTGCATATCGGCGGGGCCCGCACCGCCCTCTACAACTGGCTGTTCGCCAAGAAGCATCACGGCAAGCTCGTCCTGCGCATCGAGGACACCGACGCCGAGCGCTCCACCCAGGCCTCGATCGACGGGATCATCGAGGGCCTGGAGTGGCTGGGGATCACCTGGGACGAGGGCCCCTATTTCCAGACCGAGTTCGCCGCCGAGCACGTGGCCCGCGCCCATCAGCTCATTAGGAGCGGCCACGCCTACAAGTGCTTCTGCACCAAGGAGGAGCTGGACCAGAAGCGCGAGCTGGCCCAGGAGGCCAAGCGGGAGTACGGCTACGACGGGGCCTGCCGCCGCTTAAGCGCCGCCGAGGTCGCGGAGCGGGAGGCGAGCGGTGCGCCTTACGTGGTGCGCTTCAAGGTCGAGCGGGAGGCGGGCGGCGAGGTGAGCTTCGAGGACCGGGTGCTGGGGGTGGTCGCCCGATCGCTAAACGACATCGAGGACTTCGTCATCGTCCGCTCCAACGGCCTGCCCCTCTACCTGCTCTCCAACGTGGTGGACGACATCCGCGACCGGATCAGCCACGTCATCCGGGGCCAGGATCATCTCGGCAACACCGCCAAGCAGATCCTGCTCTACCGGGCGCTGGGGGCGCCGGTGCCGGTCTTCGCCCACATGCCGCTCACCCTGGACTTAAACAAGGCCAAGATCTCCAAACGCAGCCACGGCGAGATCGTGGCGGTGCAGTTCTACCAGCAGCGGGGCTTCATCCCCTGGGCCCTGGCCAACTTCCTGGTGCTCCTGGGCTGGTCGCCCGGCGACGACCGGGAGATCTTCTCCCGCGAGGAGCTGATCGAGGCCTTCACCCTGGAACGGATCAACCGCTCAAACTCCATCTTCAACTACAAAAAGGACGACCCCAAGTTCTTCACCGACCCCAAGGCGATCAGCATCAACGAGCACTACCTGCGCACCCTGCCCATCGAGGAGGTGGCGGGTCTGGTGGAGGCGGACTTCAAGGCCAAGGGCCTGTGGCGCGAGGGATACGCCGGGGCCGAGCGGGCCTGGTTTCTCGCCACCCTCGATCTGGTGCGGGGCCGCTTCCACACCATCGCCGACTTCGCCACCCTGGGCCGGGCCTATTTCGCCGACGACTTCGAGTTCGAGGAGGCGGCGGTCAGGAAGAACCTGCTCAAATTCCCGGAGCTGAAGGAGTGGCTGCCGCGTCTGGCCGATCGCTTGGCGGCCCTGCCCGACTTCACCCCCGAGGCGACCGAGACGGTGATGCGGGAGCTGGCCGAGGAGTTAAAGGTCAAGCCGGGGGTGGTGATCAACGGTGTCCGGGCGGTGGTCACCGGCCGCCTGGCCGGGCCCAGCATGTTCGAGGTGCTCACCGCCATCGGCCAGGAGCGGGTGGTGGCCCGGCTGCGGAGGTCGGGCCAGTTGTTCGACCGCCAGGGGGAATGAAGGCCAGCGGCGCCCAGCAGATCACTTAAATCCCAAACGAGACACCCATGAACACGAATACCGCCCCTGACTTCATCCGCGCCCGCATCGCCGCCGACCTGGCCGCCGGCAAGAACGACGGCCGCCTGGTCACCCGCTTCCCGCCCGAGCCCAACGGCTACCTGCACATCGGCCACGCCAAGTCGATCTGCCTTAACTTCGGGGTGGCGCGGGAAAACCCCGGCGGCGTCTGCCACCTGCGCTTCGACGACACCAACCCCACCAAGGAGGAGGTGGAGTACGCCGAGTCGATCATGCGCGACGTGCGCTGGCTGGGCTTCGACTGGGGCGACAAGCTCTTCTACGCCTCGGACTACTTCGAGCGTTTCCACGCCTACGCCATCGAGCTGATCAAGATGGGCAAGGCCTACGTGTGCAGCCTCACCCCCGAGGAGATCCGGGCCTATCGCGGCACCCTCACCGAGCCGGGCCGGGACAGCCCCTACCGCAACCGCTCGGTGGCGGAGAACTTGGACCTCTTTGCCCGGATGCGGGCCGGGGAGTTCGCGGACGGCACCCATATCCTGCGGGCCAAGATCGACATGGCCTCCCCCAACTTGAATATGCGCGACCCGGCCATCTACCGGATCCGCAAGACCAGCCACCACCGCACCGGCGACAGGTGGTGCCTCTACCCGATGTACGACTTCGCCCACTGCCTGTCGGACGCCATCGAGCGCATCACCCACTCCCTCTGCACCCTGGAGTTCGAGGATCACCGGCCCCTCTACGACTGGTTCCTGGACACCCTGGGCACCCCTTATCACCCCCAGCAGATCGAGTTCGCCCGCCTGAACCTGACCTACACGGTGATGAGCAAGCGCAAGCTCCTGCAACTGGTGCACGAACGGCTGGTGGACGGCTGGGACGACCCCCGGATGCTGACCATCTCCGGGCTCAGGCGGCGGGGCTACACCCCGGCCGCGATCCGCAACTTCTGCGAACTGATCGGGTTGAGCAAAAAAGACAGCCGGATCGACATGGGGGTGCTGGAGAACTGCGTCCGGGCGGATCTGGACGAAAACGCCCCCCGACGGATGGCGGTGCTTAAGCCGCTCAAGGTAATCATCGACAACTACCCGGACGACCTGGTGGAGGAGCTGACGGCGGAAAACCACCCCAAGCGCCCGGAGTTAGGGACGCGCCAGGTGCCGTTCTGCAAGGAGATCTACATCGAACGCGACGACTTCCTGGAGGAGCCGCCCCCCAAGTTCTTCCGCCTGGCGCCCGGCCGGGAGGTGCGGCTGCGCTTCGCCTACCTCGTCACCTGCCAGGCGGTGGAGCGCGACCCGAAAAGCGGCGAGATCACCGCCCTGCACTGCACCTACGACCCGAAAAGCCGGGGCGGGACGGCCCCGGACGGACGCAAGGTCAAGGGCACCCTGCACTGGGTCTCGGCCCGGCACGGGGCGCGGGCCGAGGTCAGGCTCTACGACCGGCTGTTTCTCTCAGAAGACCCGGAGGCGGACAAGGCGGTGGATTTTAAGCAAAATCTTAACCCCGACTCCCTGACCGTGCTCTCGGATTGTTGGCTCGAACCCTCCCTGGGCCAGGGGGCCGAGGGCCAGAATTACCAGTTCGAGCGCCAGGGTTACTTCTACGCCGACCCGGCAAGTGCAAGCGCCGCCAAGCCGGTCTTCAACCGCACGGTGGGCCTGCGCGACACCTGGGCCAAGGAGCGGGGCCGGGATTGACCGCCGCCCCGCAAGGGAGAGAAAGCGCCCCGCCTCATCCCCTGAGCACGGCCCGCATCACCGCGTCGTGGAACCGGGGCCGGAACTCCTTGATCTGTAAGTTGTCCCGCCGGGGATGCACCCGGTTGCTGAGCAGCACCACCGCCAGGTTCCGCTCGGGATCGACCCAGAAGGAGGTGCCGGTAAAACCCAGATGCCCGAAACTGGCCTCCGAGAAGTATTCCCCGCTGCTGGAGCCGGTGGCGGAGCGGGTATCAAAGCCCAACCCCCAGGTGCCGTCCGCCTCTCGCCGGGCCACCGCCCGCCGCAGGTCGGCGGCGGCCAGATGCGGGTGTTCCCGCCGCCCCTGCACCACCTCCAGGATCAAGACCACCAGCTCCAGCACCCCGCCGATATCGCCGAACAGCCCGGCGTGCCCGGCCACCCCCCCCAGGAGGGCGGCGTTCTCGTCGTGCACCTGGCCGGACAGCGACTCCCCGCTTAGGCCGCGCTCCTCGGTGGGGGCATAGTCCGCCTCCCGGCGTCTCCCGCAACGGTTGAAAAAGATCCGTTCCTGCAAGTTGATTGGCGAATAAAGGTATTTTTGCGCATAAAGGTCAAGCGGCAATCCCGATACCTGTTCGCAGATCATCCCCAGCAGGATAAAGCCGATATCGCTGTATCTCTGCCGACGATTTTCAGGCTTATCAACTGGCAGTCTGGAGATGATGGCCAGCAATTCGTCTCTTAGGTGCTGATCGTGTATGGTTGACAGCTCGTGGAAGAATTGGTGATAAGGGGCGAGACCGGAGCGGTGATTTAACAAGTCGAGGATAGTGACCCCGCTTAGGTTGTCAAGCCGACGATCTTTAAGGATCTCCTGGGCTTGCGTGGTCAGATCAAGAGAGCCGGCCTTAATTAGACTAAAGATGCAGAGGGTGGTGGCCAGCGGCTTGGTGAGCGAGGCAAGGTCGTAGCAGGTGCGGAAATCGACGGCCCGGCTGGGACCGAACCGCTGGCGGCCAAAGCAGAAGAGGCAGTCTTGCCGGACGGCGCCCTGACGCCGGCTCACCCCCACCGCCGCCCCCGGAAAGGTCTGATCGGCGAGGGCACGGGCAAAAAGGGGCGTGAGGGCGGCGAACAGCCGGTGATACATGGGTCAGGGGAGATACCCCTGCTCCGCCAGGTAGAGCAGGATCTCCTGGGCGCCCTCCGCCGGGGTGGTGTCGCTGGTGTCGATGGTCAGCTCGGGGTGGGAGGGCGGCACGTAGGGGTCGGTGATCCCGGTCACCCCCTTGATCTTGCCGGCCCGGGCCTTGGCGTAAAGGCCCTTGCGGTCGCGCTGCTCGCAGACCGTAAGCGGGGTCGAGACGTAAACCTCGATGTAGCCGCCGTAACGGCCAATCAGCTCCCGGTTAGCCCGGCGGGACTCCTCGTAGGGGGCGATGGGGGCGCAGATGGCGATGCCGCCGTTCTTGGTGATCTCGCTGGCCACGAAGCCGATGCGGGTGACGTTTAGGTTGCGGTGCTCCTGGGAGAAGGTCAGCTCCGAGGAGAGGTTGCGGCGCACGATGTCGCCGTCGAGCAGGGTCACTGGCCGGTCGCGCCGTTCCAGGAATTTGACCAGCAGCACCTTGGCCAGGGTGGACTTGCCGGAACCGGAAAGCCCGGTGAGGAAGACGGTGAACCCCTGCCGGGAGCGGGGCGGAAAGGCGCGGCGCAGCTCGGCCACCACCTCCGGGTAGGAGAACCAGTCCGGGATGGCCAGATTGTGGGTCAGACGGCGCTTCAGCTCCGCCGAGGAGATGGTCTTGATGGCCAGTTCCGGGCCGGCCTCGTCTCGCGGCAGGTACTGGGCCCGATCCTCGACATAGACCATCTCCCGCACCGGCACCATGACGACGCCGGTCTCGGCCTCGTGGCCCCGCACCAGCTCCTGGGCGGCGCCTGGCGGGTAAAATGGGCCTCGTTCCGGCTGGCAGGCGAAGGGGTCGGCGTGGTTGTCGGCCACCAGGAAATGACTGCACCCGAAATTTTTCTTGATGATCGCCTGCCAGAGCGCCTCCCGGGGCCCGGCCCCGCGACTGGCCAGGGTGAGCAGCCCGAGCATGGCCATCTGGCCGGGGAACTTCCTCACGATCTCCTCGTGGCAGCGGACGTGGGTGTAGTGGTCGAGGTTGCCGGGATGCTCCAGGCCCACCACCGGTTGCAGGAGGAGGTTGGCGCCGTGCTCCCGGGCGGCGCGCAGGAGCATCTCCCGGTGGGCGCAGTGCAGGTAGTCGTCGGTGTGGAAGCCGATCACCCGCCGCCAGCCGTTCTGGGCGAAGCGGCGGGCGGTCTCGGCGGGGGTCAGGCGCAGGTCCTTGAAGTCGTAACGCGGGGGCAGGTGCAGGCCCTCCAGGTCGCCACCGACGTACCAGTCCCCGGTATTCTCCAGCAACTGGCGGACGCCGGGATGGGCCTCCGGGTCGTCGCTGCCATAGATTGCCAGGGCCTCCCGTTGCTTGTCGGGCCGCCAGAGGTCGCCGACCGTGAGCACGGCCAGCATGAACCCCTCCTCGTCGTTGATCGCCACCTTCTGGCCAGGGGCGAGTCGGCGGGCGGTCTGGTCGCTGATATCCAGGCAGACGGGCAGGGGCCAGAGGATGCCGTCCGCCAGCCGCATCCGGTCGAGCACCGACTGGTAATCGTCCTGGTTCAGAAAGCCGCGCAGGGGGTAGAAGGCCCGGTTGAGCAGCAACTCCAGGTCGCAGAGCTGGCGGGGATTAAGATCGATGTGAGGGTAGTTGACCGCCGCCCGCTTCAGCTCCTCGGCGTGACGGAAATGGACGAGCAGGCTTTCGGCGTGAGAGAACATGGGGCAGAAGGGGCTTAAGCCTTAGTCGCCGGGACAGAAGATATTTTTCATGGTGGCCATCAGCTCCAGGATCCGGGGGTCGGAGATCTTGTTGAAGATGAAGTTCGCGTCCTTGCGGAAGCTGATGATGTCCTTGTTGCGCAGGATGGTCAGGTGCTGGGAGACGTTGGCGTTGGTGGTCTTGACCTCCTCCCGGATCTCGCCCACGGTCAGTTCCTTGTCCTGAAGCAGGCAGAGGATCTTCAGGCGGATGGGGTGGGCCATGGTCTTGAGCATGGCGGCGACGTGTTCAACATCATGGTCATTCATGGGCGTGACTCGGACGGAAGTAGGATCGTGGAGGGCCGGCCATCAACCCTAACCATATCTGGTATTGGCCCGCTTGGCAAACAATTTACGAGCCCCTGGCGGATCACTCCACCAGCTCGTGCACCGGCACCATCCTGACCTCGGTCTTGAGCCGGGGCAGGGCCGAGCGCAAGGCCTCCAGGGTGGTGGGCCGGGGATGGCCGATGGCGATGGCCTGGCCGTGCCGCTTAGCGAAGATGATGGCCTTGCCGATCTGGGCCAGGATGGCGGTGGCTTGGGGGGTGTTGTCCAGGAAGATGTCCCGCCGGGCCGTCTTGACCCCCAGTTCCTTGGCGGTCCGGTAGGCGACGCTCTTGGCCGAGGTCTCGCTGTCCACGAAGAACAGCCCCCGTTCCTTGAGCGCCTCCAGCACCACCCGCATGTCGGCCTGATTTTCGGTAAATCTGGAACCCATGTGGTTGTTGACCCCGATGGGCCGGTAGGGGGTGCCGAGATCGCGGTTCAAGGTGGCGAGCATGGTCTCCTTGGACATGGAGAGCATCAGGGCGCCAGGGCCGGGGGAGAGCCGGGAGTCGATGGCCTCCATCGGCAGGTGGAGCATGACGTCCCGGCCCCGGGCCGCGGCCAGGCTGGCCAGGTGGTCGGCGTTGACGGTGAACGGCAGCACCGAAAATGACAGGGGCAGGTCGAGGGCGATGAGCTGCTCGGCCACCGGCCGGTTGTTGCCGATGTCGTCGATGATGATCGCCAGCCGCGGCGGCTGGCCGACGACGGGCGGCCTCTCCGCCTCGGGCGGGGGCGTGGGGGGCGTTTCGGGGGCCGCCGGGGCCGGGGTGGCGGCCTGGGGGGGCAGGGTGGCCGGGGGCGGCGGGGCCGGGGCGGACGGTGGCCTCACCGGGGCCGGCCTGACCGCTGGCGGCGGTGGGCTGACCGGGCCGGGCCGCAGGAATAGGAAGTAGAAGGTCGCCCCCAGGCTGAGCAGCACCAAAATTGCGAGCAGCAGGGAGATGATCAGGCAGCCGTTGGTGGATCGGGGCCGCTTCTTCTTAGGATTTTTCTTGGCAGGGGCCATGTTATTTCTCGCGCTTGAGCACGTAGGCGGTCAGGGCTTGCAGGATCGAGAGTTCCGGGCGTCCGGCGAAGGGGGCCAGGGCCTCCAGGGCCTCCTTGGTCAGGGCCTCCGCCTGGCGGCGGGCGGCGGTGAAGCCTCCGGCCCGGTCGATGAGCTCCCGGGCCTCGTGGAAGGCCGCCCCCCTCTCCTCGGGCCCGGCGGCCAGCCACTGAAGCAGCCGGTCCCGGTCGGGCTCGGGCGCCGTCTCCAGGGCCAGGAGCAGGGGCAGGGTCAGCTTAGCCTCCTGGAAGTCGTTGCCCACCGCCTTGCCGGTCTTACCCTCGTCGCCTAAGTAGTCGAGCAGGTCGTCAACGATCTGGAAGGTGAGCCCCAGGTTGTTGCCAAAGGCGGCCAGG
Organism: Deltaproteobacteria bacterium; assembly: GCA_021789795.1. GTDB lineage: Bacteria > Desulfobacterota > Desulfobulbia > Desulfobulbales > VMSU01 > VMSU01. Next base: position 11,179 of record JAJYJA010000037.1, read on the forward strand.
GCCCGCCGCAACTCGTCCCCGGCCCCGGCGAAGATGGCCCCGCTCTCGCAGGCGGCGGCGATCAACAGCCCGGTCTTGCCGGTTAGGGCCGCGAAGTAGCGCTCCCGCGAGCGGCTCATCTCCTCGGCGTTGGCCAGTTGCAGAAACTCCGCCTCCACCATCCCGGCGGTGGCCCGGGAGAGGGCGGCCAGGCAGTCCACGCCGCCCAGCGAGCCCGCCAGCCACATGGCGCGGCTGTGCAGGAAGTCACCGGCCAGGATGACGTGGGTGTTGTCCCAGACCCGGTTGGCGGTGGCCCGGCCCCGGCGGCTTACGGCGTGGTCGATCACGTCGTCGTGCAGGAGGCTGGCCGCGTGGATGTACTCGTAGGCCAGGGCCAGACGGTAGAGGCCGGAGCCGGGGTCATCCCCCGCCTGGGGCACGCAGAGCCGGGCGGCCAAGATGAGCAGCAGGGGCCGGATCCGCTTGCCGCCGTTGAAGATGGCGTACTCCAGCACCTCCTTGAGCCGCGGGCTGCCGATCGAGGCCAGGTCCTGACGCATGGCGGCGTCGATCTTGGCGGTCTCCGGCTTAAGCCGGGCGATGAGTTCGAGTTGATTCACTTGACATACTCCTGAAAGAACCGCCGCACGCCGTCCAAGTCGCGAATGACTGGGCTGGGCGGCAGACTGCGCCGGAAGGTCTGGCCGTAACCCTTACTGAACAGGCGAATATCCAGGATGGCCAAGAGCCCCTGGTCGCGGGGCGAGCGCATCAGCCGCCCCAGGCCCTGGCGCAGGGTGAGGATGGCGCGGGGCACCTGAAAGTCGGCGAAGGGGTTGCCGCCCTCCTCCCGGATCCGGTTAAGCCGGGCCATAATAACAGGATCACTGGGGACTTCAAAGGGTAGTTTGTCGATAATCAGGCAACTTAAACTTTCCCCCGGCACGTTCACCCCTTCCCAGAAGCTGGCCACCGCCAGCAGCACCGAGGCGGTATCCCGGCTGAAGATGTCAAGCAGCCGGGCCTTGGGGGCGTCGCCCTGCATCAGGAGGGGATGGGCCAGGCGGGGGGCCAGAAAGTCGCGCATCTGCCGCATGGCGGCCATGCTGGTGAACAGCACCAGCGCCCGCCCCCGGGAGGCGGTGAGCAGGGCCAGGGCCTGTTCCTGGGCCGCCGGCGGATAGGCGGGGTCGCTGGGCTCGGGAAAGCCGGCCGCCGGGATGTAAAGCCGGGTGCGACGGGGGTAGTCGAAGGGGGTGGGCAGGCGCAGGGTCTGGGCCTCCCTGGGCAGCCCCAGACGGGAGAACAGATAATCGAAGTTGCCGCCGGCGGTCAGGGTGGCGGAGGTGAGGACGATGCTCGCCGCCTGGCGATAGAGGTACTGCTTAAGGGCCGGGGCGATCTCGATGGGGGCGGCGGCCAGCGAGACGGTCTTGTCCCGGCGCTCGGCCCAATAGACGTAACGGGAGTCGAAGCCGCCGGCGGTGGCCGCGAGCGACTCCTTGAGTTCCTGGCTGCGGCGGCGAAGGCCCTCCCAGGGCTCGGCGGTCAGGCCAGGCTGATCGAGCTGCCGGGCCAGGCCGGCGATGGCCTGCTCCAGCCGGTTGACCTCCCCCTCCCAATCCGGGATACCGGCGATGACCTCCGGCAGCGACTGACGGCCCCGCGCCACCGGGAAGAGGCCCGCGAACTCCGCCGCCTGGGTGGCCAGGGCCCGGGCGATCTGGACCGTGGCCTTGCGGGCCCCCTTCTCCAGCCGTTCCTGAGCCAGGGCCTCGACGTCCTTCACCAAGTCGAGGAGCTGGTAGTGGCTGAAGTTGGCGCCGAAGTAGCCGGTGGCCACGTTTTCCAGGTGATGGGCCTCGTCGAAGATCACCGACTGGTAACGGGGCAGGACCTCGGCGTGACCGAAGCGGCGGATGGCCAGATCGGAGAAGAACAGGTGGTGGTTGACGATCAGCACCTGGGCGCTGGCCGCCCGCTGACGAAGCCGGGTGACGAAGCACTCGGCCTGCTGGGGGCAGTCGCCGCCCAGGCATTTGGTGGCCTGACTCGCCACCTGCTCCCAGAGCGGCGAGCCGTCGGCCAGCCAGGCCAGCTCCGCCCGGTCGCCGGTCTCGGTTCTGCCCAGCCACTCCCGCAGGGCCTCCAGCTCCGGGCCTCCGGCCAGCAGGGAAAGCTGGGGGGCGGCGACGAGCTGCTGGCAGCGGCGCAGGCAGGCGTAATTCTGGCGGCCCTTGACGCAGATGGCCTTGAGGTCGGGCCTTATGTGGCGCCGGACAAAGGGGATATCCTTGTCTAAGAGCTGCTCCTGGAGGTTCAGGGTGCCGGTCGAGATCACCACCTTCTGGCCACAGAGGGCCGCCGGCGCCAGGTAGGCCAGGGTCTTGCCGATCCCGGTCTCGGCCTCCGCCACCAGCATGGCGGCCTCCCCGACCTGGCCCTCCTCGTCTCCGGCCAAGAGGGTACGCCACACCGCCCGGGCCAGGTCTATCTGGCTCGCGCGACGTTCGTAGCCCGGCAGGTGACGGGCCAGGACGCCGTCGGCTCCGAAGATGTCGTCGATGGGATCAGGCATGGGGCGGGCAAATGATTTTCGGCCCGATCATACGTGATTTGTCGGCCGGGGGCAATCGACTTGACAAGAAAATTTACTCAGTGCTAGAATTACCCCAGGAGAGGCTCCAAGGCAGTCCAACCTTTCATCTCTTTTAGGAGGATACCATGCTGAAAAATGTGAAAAAGATCCTGGTTCCGGTCGATTTTTCCGACAACGCCCCCAAGGTGTTCGCGGCGGCGGCCAACGTGGCGGCCAAGTTCGGGGCCGAGCTGACCGCCGTCTTCGTGGTGCAGAGCTTCGAGGAATATGTCGGCTTCTACGTGCCCCACATGCCGGTGATGCAGTTCCAGGCCGAGATGCGCGAGGGGGCGGAAAAGAGGATGGCCGATTTCCTGGAGGCCAACCTGCCCCCCGGCCAGAAGGGGCAAGGCAAGGTCCTGGAGGGGGATGTCGGGGAGGAGATCGTCTCCTTCGCCGAGCAGGAGAAGGCGGACATGATCGTCATGGGCACCCACGGCTACAAGGGCCTGGAGCGGGTGCTGTTCGGCAGCGTGGCCGAACAGGTGGTGAAGACCGCCACCTGCCCGGTGCTGACCGTCAACCCCTGCCGGTGACGGCAGACGGCGGGCTTAAGGACGGAGACCGAAGACCCGGAACCTATGTAACATCCGTAGTCACGACCGCCACCACGCCGTAGGGCCGTGGGTGGCGGTCGTCGTTTGGGGGGGAGGCCGGACGGCGGGCGATCTTGGCCATCAGGTCGGCAAGGGACAGGGGCAGGAGATGAAAGTCGAGCCGGGCCGGGGCCTCGGCCCACAGGGGATGGCCCTGCTGAAGCTTGACCAGCGCCGCCTGGGCCGGGGCAAAATCGGCCCGGTCTCCGGCGACCAGACGCAGGAGGCCGGACAAAATCGCCTGCCGAGGCGCCTGGCTGGCCGACTGCCAGTCGTCCCGCACCTGTCGGTAGTCGGCAAGTGGGAGACCGGTTAGCGCCTGGGCCGCTGGCAGCGGCAGGGAGAGGACGGCCCCCGGGCCCGGCCCCAGGGGGCCGCTGGCATAATCGGCGAGCAGGCCCCAAACCTCGGGGGAGGCGGAAAGCAGCCAGTGATCGGCCTGGCGGCGGTCGGCCAGGAAGAGCAGCGCCCAGGCCCGCAGCCGGCTGGCCAGGGCCTGGCTGGTCTCCGGCCTGGGTACCGCCGAGGGCCGGCCCGGCAGACAAAGCTCCCCCTCCTCGTCCTCCCGGGCCAGACGGCGCAGCAGGGCCTGGCCCTGGCCCTCCAGCGCCGCCAGGGCCACGGCAATCTCCCGTTCCTCCTGATCGTGAAGCTCGGCCAGGGCCAAGAGCAACCGGGCCTGAAGCAGGGCCTCTTCGTCTTGCGCCGCCGGGGCGGATGAGGGGCGCAGACCGCTAATCAGGCTCCCCAGCCCCTCCTGATCCACGGGGGCCGCCAGGGCGGCAATGCCCCCCAGCCGGTAATCGGCCCGGTGACGGGTGATGTCGGCCAGCAGGCCCTGGAACTTGGCCAGGGACTCGCCCAGGGGCGCCGGGGCGTATGCCGGCGCGAGATCGGCCAGCCCGGCGGGCAGCTTATCGGCACCCCCCTCGACGGGACGGTAGCTTATCACCCGCGAGCAGTAAAGAAGCAGTTGACGAACCACATCCTCTTGGGTGATAGTAACGCCAGCAATCAGGGCCGAAAAATCAAGCGACATGGACGGGATAAGGGTGGATGAAGGTTAGGGAGTGGTTTTCGCTTGTGGTCTTAGCCGGGGTGTATCTCCTGTGCAGCGTGCGGTATTTCCCTGGCCTCCCCGCCAAGACGGCGGCCGAGACCCTGCTGCAGATCGTCAGTGTCGCCCCCCTGCCCGGCGGGGCCACCATCATCCTGGTCAACTTTCTCCAGCGCCGGGCCGGCCAGAAGATGGCCTGGGACCGGATGCTACGCATCTATCTCACCGTGGGGCTGATGGTGGAACTGCTCTACGGCCTGCACGATTACCTCGGCAAGGCCAGTTAGCCCCGGAGGAGTGTGTTCGGCGGGTGGTAGCCCGAGGCGGCGGTGGCGTTGGGCATGAGCATGGCCCTCTTTCCCAGCAGGGCGCCGGGGTTGGTGACCGAGTTGCAGCCGGTCTGCACCCCATCGGCCATGATCGCCCCCAGCTTGCGCAGGCCGGTGTTCACCACCCCCTCCGGGGTACGCACCGGCACCTCGCCGCCGGTGAAGCGCAGGTTGGCCAGCTTGGTCCCCGCCCCCAGATTCACCTGGTTGCCCAGGATGCTGTCGCCCAGATACGCGAAGTGGCCGGCCTTGGCGTCGTTTAAGAGGATGACGTGCTTGGCCTCGGTGACGTGGCCCAGCACGCAACGTTTGCCGGTCAGGCAGTGGCCCCGCAGGTAGGCACCCTGCCGCACCTCGGTGCAGTCGCCGATGACCGCCGGGCCCTTGATTAGCGCCCCGGCCTCCACCAAAACGCCGCCTCCGATATGAATGCCGGGCCCTCCCAGTACCGCCCCGGCCATGAGCACCGAGGCCCCGGCCAAGACCTGGCCGTCGCGGCGGACGACCAGCCTGCCCTTGGTGGCGTCGCCGAATTCGATCTCTAACCCCTTAGCCGGCAAGAGCTCGCCGGAAAATAACACCAGGGTCTCGGCCAACGGCTGATAGGGGGGCAGGCCGTCCGTGGCCGCGGGCTGGGAGAACCCTTCCAGGTAAGGTTTTAGGCGTTTCAGCGCCTCCCAGACCGGGCCGGGGGCAAAGAGTCCCGGATGATCGAAGTCGCTCAAGTCGAAAAACGAGGCAGTGGTCAGCATGGCGCCTGGGCCTTGAAGGATAGTGATGCCGGATGGCTGGTTGACAAGGAGGCAATCTAGCCGCCCCGGCCAAGTTGTTCAAGAAAATTCGGGAAAACAACACGTAAAAAGGAGAACGACCATGGACAAATACGTCTGTCAGTTGTGCGGGTATGTTTACGATCCCCTGCTTGGCGATCCGGATAACGGCATAGCCCCAGGCACGCCATTTGAGAGTTTGCCTGAAAATTGGGTATGCCCCATCTGTGGAGCCAGCAAGGATGATTTTCAAAAGGAATAGCGATTGATGATCTCGCAAAAAGGCAGCCGATGGCTAAGCAAAAGGGCCGATATACAAGGCGCGGGGTGTGTTTGGCGAGTGAGGGGCATACATATGGTATGCCGAACGAGCCAAACCGCCCCGCAACGCAGTAGATCGGTCTTTTTGCGACGCCATCAGCGATTAAACCGCAAATATTCCGCTCGGTCGCCTCACGGAATATGTTGATTCACTTGCAAGATGACAAGGGGGGAGCAGATTATGACCTTC
>JAJYJA010000219.1 GCA_021789795.1 Deltaproteobacteria bacterium
GAAAGGCCCCGGAAGACCCCTTCACCTCGAGCACCCGCACCATGATGCGCTCGTGCTTCAATTAGGCCGGGGCCGAAAGGCCCCGGAAGACGTGATGACCTCGTCGCCCGGCCCGATACCCAGGGCCGCTTCAATTAGGCCGGGGCCGAAAGGCCCCGGAAGACACCTGTCCGGCGGGATAATCTCTGCCTCCGGTACTGCGCTTCAATTAGGCCGGGGCCGAAAGGCCCCGGAAGACGAACCAGACCCCGCTCATGGCCGCCGCCGCCGCTGGGCTTCAATTAGGCCGGGGCCGAAAGGCCCCGGAAGACGCGGCCATCCCCTGGCAGCAGGGCACCTCCATGATCGGCTTCAATTAGGCCGGGGCCGAAAGGCCCCGGAAGACAGCTCCAGCGGCGGGGCTGGACTGGCGCGGCTTGCCACCGATGGTCGCGAGGGGTCATAATATAACAGGACTGAACGTGGTCTGACCAGCAGGTTTTCCTTGGCGATCACAAAAATTTTCTCCCGTATTATCGGCTTAGTAGATATATCGCGAGTGCTGCCCGGCAGATCGTCGGCATCCAGGCGCTCGTCCGTCTCAGGCGGGTTCAGACGATCACCGGCTGCCGCGCCGGCGGCTGGTAGGGTGGGCCAATGCTGCGCACCGCCGGCCTCTCCCCTGCCGCTGGCCCGAGATCGACGATCAACACATGATCCTCGGCCTGGTTCACCACCTCCCGCACCGCCGCCTCCATCTGTACCAACCGCCGGCGGGTCAAGCGGCACTGGAACACCGACAACTGCAACCACTCGCCGTACCCGCGCAAGGCCCGGTACAGACGCCGCCAGCGCTTGTCGTTCCGGACATCGTAACTCACCAGATAAAACCGCTCGTCTCGGGCTCTCATCGGGTCAAAAAATTCGGGAAACGGGGAATCTCGCCGGCCAGGAAGCGAATCAACAGCCGGGCCTGCACCTCGAACAGCCGCCGGTAGCTGATCCGATAGCCGAAGATCGGATGGGTCGCCTCCTGTTCCAGCCGCCGGTCGAAGCAGCCGATGAACCGCTTGCGAGCCCCCTCCTTCAAGGCGCAGCCAGCGGCGGAACACAGGAAGTCATTCCGCCGCACCTCACCGTTATTGACCGCCATGAGCACCGTCGAGTCCGCCACCAGGGGCCGGAAGGGCTCCATCATGTCGAGCGCCAGGGCCGGGCGGCCAAAACGGGGCTGATGATAAAAACCCCGGTAGGGATCAAGCCCCACCGCCGCCAAGGTGACGGTCCACTCCCGCGCCAGCATGGCGTAGGCAAAGGAGAGCAGGGCGTTTACCGGATCACGGGGCGGACGCCGGTTCCGGCCGTTGAAGTCGAAGGCCAGATCCTTATCTCCGTCCCGATTCAACATCAGCTGGAAGTGCCGGAAATAGCGGCTGGCGGCGCTGCCCTCGACCCCGAGCAACGAGTCGAGCCCCTTGACCCGCAGGGCGTTTTTCACGTCCGACTGCAACCCGACCAGGGCCTCGTCGGGGGCGGCATCGGCCTTATGGTTGCGACGTAAGAGCGTCCGGCAATTGGCGATCTTGGCCGCCACCAGGGAGCGGGCGAGCCGCAGGCACACCTCGGGGTCGAAACTGGCCCGATACTGATGGCCACGGGTCTCGGCGTTGCGGTTGCCAGTGCCCACCGTATGGCCGACAAACCAGCCGCCGTAGCTCATAAAGGTCACCGGGATCTCGCGGCGCATACACTCGTGCAGGGCCGGGGTGGTGAGGGCCGAATAGCCGAAGAGCACCACCTGGGAGACCTCGTTAAGCCGGGCCTCGCCCACCTTGCGCTTCTCCTCCTCGATGACCAACGTCTCGCCCTCCTTGCGCACGTAGGCCCTAGGCGACTGGATGTAAAGCGGCAACCCGCTTTCCAGGGCCGGCACCAGGGGCCGGGGCTCGGCGCCAGCCTGGGCAAGAAAGCCAATCTCGTCCGGCAGGCAGATGCCCAAGAGCGAACAGCGCGGGCACTTGGGGCTGTCGGCCAGCGGGGGCGGGATGACGTCCCCCACCGCCAGCCGCCGGAGATCGCGGATCGCCTCGCGGGTCTGCGCCGTCAGCGCCTCGTCAAGGCCGATCCTCACCCGCTCCCGGGAGCCGGCAAAATAGAGGACGCCATCATCGCAGACAAAACCATGCTCGCGCAGCAAAAGCCCCTGGGCGCAGAGCTGCACCCGCTCGGGATCGTAGGCCCCAGCCGCCACATGGGGCCGCTTGCTGCGTTTGTAATCCACCGGCGTCACCCGCCGCCCCTCGCCCTCCACCAGGTCGATCTTGGCGGTGAGGCCCAGGGCCTCGGAGGTCAGCCACACCGAGCGGGCGTGGATGGTCTCCATCTCCTCGGGCGCCTCGGGCAGGGGATCGCTCTTCTTGTCCACCTGGCGGTGGATGAACCGGCCCGCCACCGTATCGGCGCTGTCGGCGAACTCGCCCTGCACCCACATCAGATAGCCGAGACGCGGGCAATAGACGAACTCGTTCAGCATCCGGGCGGGGATGGGCGGCAGGGCCGCGACCTCGACAGATGACAGCTCGGGCGGCATAGCAACCCTCCTGAATTCATGCTGTTACAGGTGACAGACTCAACGGACGCAACACTGACGGATTGACAAATCAAGTTAGCTGGCCTAAGTTAGTTTGCAGGTAAACTAACTATCCTCCAGGAGGTGAATCATGCGGGTCGGAATCCACGAGGCAAAGACCAATCTTTCCAAGCTGATCCCCGCCGCCCAGGCCGGGGAGGAGATCATCATCACCAACGCCGGTCGGCCGGTCGCCAAACTCGTTGCCTTTACGGAACGGGACGGCAAACGGCCTCTCGGCCTGTACCGAAACAGGGTCGTCATTCATGGCGACCTGATGGAGCCCCTGCCGCCCGACTTGGTGGACGACTTCTGGCCTAAGCAGGATGAGACGACATGACCTATCTCCTCGACACCCACACCTTTCTCTGGCTGGCGGCGGAACCAGAAAAACTCTCGCCAACCATCCGCTCCGTGGTCGAGGAAGAGGCACATGAACTGCTGTTGAGCGCGGCCAGCGGTTGGGAAATCGCCCTACTCTGGAAACTCGGCAGGATCGATCTCCCCGAGCAACCGACCACCTTCATCCCCTCCACCATCCAGGCCCTGGGGCTAACCCCCTTGGCCATAGGCTTCGACGCGGCCATAACCGCCGCCACCCTGCCCCTTATCCACCGCGACCCCTTCGACCGCCTGCTGGTCGCCGAAGCGCTGCGGAGAGATCTTACATTGCTCACCAGAGATCAGATCTTCCCTCGCTATGGGGTTAACACCCTGTGGTAGAACTGGCAAGAGCCCAGGGAGACCTTAAATTTCATATCGCCTGGGCCGGGGCGAAGTAATTGCGCTTGCCTGTCGGGTTGATCCTTTTGACGGCA
>JAJYJA010000220.1 GCA_021789795.1 Deltaproteobacteria bacterium
TATACAAGGCGCGGGGTGTGTTTGGCGAGTGAGGCCATACAGATGGTATGCCGAACGAGCCAAACCGCCACGCGCCGCAGTAGATCGGTCTTTTTGCGACGCCATCAAGTTTTAGAAGATCAAAAGGTGGTAAAGGTGCTGAGGATGTGGTCTCATTATGAATGACAATATCGATAAACAAGCGTAAATTTAATCTTGTCAATACATATCTTGCAATAAGATAATTTTTCAGGAGCACCGTATGTCAGGACACTCGAAGTGGAGCACCATCAAAAGGAAGAAAGGCGCGGCGGACGCCAAACGCGGCAAGATCTTCACCAAGCTGATCAAGGAGATCATGGTCGCGGCCCGCATGGGCGGCGGCGACCAGACGGGCAACCCCCGGCTGCGGGCCGCGGTGCTGGCCGCCAAGGCCGAGAACATGCCCAAGGACAACATCGACCGGGCGATCAAGAAGGGCTCGGGCGGCTTAGACGGGGTAAACTACGAGGAGATCGTCTATGAGGGCTACGGCCCCGGCGGGGTGGCGGTGCTGGTCAACTGCATGACCGACAACCGCAACCGCACCGTCTCCGAGGTGCGCTACGCCTTCAGCAAGAGCGGCGGCAACATGGGCGAGACCGGCTGCGTGGCCTTCATGTTCGACAAGAAGGGGGTAATCGCGGTGGACAAGACGGCCATCGCCGAGGACAAACTGCTGGAGCTGGCGCTCGAGGCCGGGGCCGAGGACGTGGTGGAGGAGGACGAGGCCTTCAAGGTGCTGACCGGGCCCGGCGACCTGACCGCGGTCAGCGAGGCCCTGGAGAAGGCGGGGGTGGCCATGAGCGGCGCCGCGGCCGAGATGATCCCCCAAAACACCATCGAGATCAACGACGAGAAGGTGGCCCGCCGGCTGCTGGCCATGATGGAGATGCTGGAGGACAACGACGACGTGCAAAACGTCTACGCCAACTTCGACATCCCGGACGAACTGATGGAGAGCATCTCCTGAGCCCGGCCACCCGCATCCTGGGGCTCGACCCCGGCTCCCGGATCACCGGCTACGGGATCCTGGAGCGGCGGGGCCGCGAGCTGGGCTTCGTGGCCTGCGGGGTGATCAAGTCCACCCCCGCCCTGGCCTTTCCCCTGCGGATCAAGGAGATCCACGACGGGGTGCGGCAGGTGATCGAGACCCACGGCCCCCAGTTGGCGGCGGTGGAGGACATCTTCCTGGCCAAGAACCCCAGCTCGGCCCTGAAACTAGGCCAGGCTCGGGGGGCAATCCTGATCGCCGCCCTGAGCCTGGGGCTCGCCATCCACGAATTCAGCGCCCGACAGGTCAAACAGGCGGTGACCGGCTACGGCCAGGCCGCCAAGGGGCAGGTGCAGCACATGGTGCGCACCCTGCTCGCCCTCTCCGCCGACCCCAGCCCGGACGCCGCCGACGCCCTAGCCGTGGCCCTCTGCCTGGGCCATCACCTAAACAACACCGTAGCTTCATGATCGCCAGTCTGCGCGGCACCCTGATCCTTGCCGCCCCGGGCCGAATCGTCATCGAGGCCGGCGGGGTGGGCTACGAGGTGGCCTTCGCCGTCTCGGGACTAAGACGCCTGCCCGAGCCCGGAGCCGAGGTCTTCGTCCACGTTCACACCCGGGTGCGGGAGGACGCCATCGAGCTGTTCGGCTTCCTCGATCCCCTGGAAAAAGAGCTGTTTGCGGTCTTGCTTTCGGTCTCCGGGGTGGGGCCCAAGGTGGCGATGAACATCCTCTCCGAGGCGGCGCCCGGCGAGGTGGCCCAGGCGGTGATGCGTGACGACCTGCGCCGCCTGACCGCCCTGCCGGGGGTGGGCAAGAAGCTCGCCGAGCGGCTCTGCCTGGAGCTGAAGGACAAGATCCGGCCCTTCGCCGACCTGGTGGGGCCGACCAGCAAGGCGGAAACCGGGCCGGGAACCGTCGATCAGGTGGGCGCGGATGTGGTCTCGGCCCTGACCAACCTGGGCTACCCGCCGGCCCAGGCTAGGGAGGCCTTGGGCCGGGTGCGTCAGGCCCTGCCCGCCCACCAGCCGCCGCCCCCCATCGAGGAACTGCTGCGCCTGACCCTGAGGGGGCTGGCATGAATCAAGAGGAACGCATCGTCAGCGCCACCGCCCGCCGGGACGACCTGGCGGAGGAGGTGTCGCTCCGACCCCAGAGGCTCGCCCAATACATCGGCCAGGAGCAGCTCAAGGATAACCTGGCCATCGCCATCCAGGCGGCCAGGGCCCGCCGGGAGCCGCTCGACCACGTCCTGTTCCACGGCTTCCCCGGCCTGGGCAAGACCACGCTGGCCTACATCATCGCCCACGAGATGGAGGCCAACATCAAGGTCACCTCCGGCCCGGTGATCGAGAAGGCGGGCGACCTGGCCGCCATCCTGACCAGCCTGCAAGAGGGCGACGTCCTGTTCATCGACGAGATCCACCGCCTAAACCACGTCATCGAGGAGATCCTGTATCCCGCGATGGAGGACTTCCAGCTCGACCTGGTGATCGGCCAGGGGCCGGGGGCGAAATCGGTGAAGATGAACCTGCCCCATTTCACCCTGGTGGGGGCCACCACCCGCACCGGCCTGCTCACCCCGCCGCTGCGCGACCGCTTCGGCGTCCTCCTGCGCCTGGAGTTCTACGCCCCGGAAGAGTTGGTGGCGATTGTCGAACGCTCGGCCCGACTCCTGGGGGTCAAGCTGGATCCAGAGGGCGCCCTGGAGCTGGGCCGCCGCTCCCGGGGCACCCCCCGGATCGCCAACCGGCTCCTGAAACGGGTACGGGACTACGCCCAGGTCAAGGCCGACGGCCTGGTCAACCGGGAGGTGGCCCGCCAGGCGCTGAAGATGCTGCACGTCGACGAGTTGGGCCTAGACGACATGGATCGCCGCATCCTGCTCACCATCATCGACCGCTTCCAGGGCGGGCCCCTGGGCCTGGACACCCTGGCCACCGCGGTCTGCGAGGAACGCACCACCCTGGAGGACGTTTACGAGCCCTTCCTGATCCAGTCCGGCTTCCTGTTCCGCACCCCCCGGGGCCGGATGGCCACCCCCGCCGCCTACCAGCACTTTGGCCGGGCGTATCCCGGCCATCCGCCGCTCGAGCAACCCAGCCTGTTCGATTGACCGGCGGCCACCCAGCGCCACCCCCACTATTTTATTTCTTAAATCGGCAGGATGTGCACCTCGCGCCGCAGGGGGTGCCGCCCGCGCAGGAAAAGCCCCTTGCGGCCGTCGATGCTGATCGGGTCGCCGAAGCGGATCACCTGGCCGCTGATCTCACAGCGTTCCTCGGCCTCGTACACCTTGAGATTCTTACAGCCCACCACACAGGTCTTGTCCAGCCGCAGGGCCACCAGGGAGGCGTGGGAG
>JAJYJA010000038.1 GCA_021789795.1 Deltaproteobacteria bacterium
AGGCGGAATATTCTTGAAAAAAGGCTCAATGAGCCTTGAACGACCTGATCCGCCCAGTAAATGTGCCAGAGGCGGCTGGGGTAGTTCCGTCACACCCGGAAATGTTTTTCATTTTGCAAGAGGCTCCACTTGTTTGCGTTCGTGATTTTGCTGGTTTTGCCTGAACCTGCCCCTTATCCTTAAATCCCTTGAACCTCATGAACCTCATCCTCCTCCGTCCGGAAGAGACGGGCACCAGCGATGGGTCGGCTACCGTCCGCCTCACTGGCCGCCGGCTGGAGCATTTAAACAAGGTACTCAAGGCGGAAGTCGGCGACTCGGTGCGGGTGGGCATCCTGGGGGGGCTGATGGGCCGGGGCGAGATCGTGGCCATCTCCCGGCGGGAGGCGGTGCTGGCGGTGCGGCTCGATAGCCCGCCGCCGCCCAGATTGCCGCTCTCCCTTATCCTGGCCCTGCCCCGGCCCATCATGCTCAAGCGGGTGCTGGCCCAGGCCGCGGCCTTGGGCGTCCAGCACCTGTTCCTCATCAACGCCCGTCGGGTGGAGAAGAGCTTTTTCGCCGCCAGCCCGGTGCGGGAGGGTGATTTTAGCCCCTACCTGGAAAACGGCCTGGAGCAGGCGATGGACACCGTGGCCCCCACCGTCTCGGTGCATCCGCGCTTTTCGCCCTTTGTCGAGGATGTCCTGCCCGGACTGGCGGGCAGGGCGCGGCTGCTTGCCCATCCCCTGGCCGAGGCGCGGCCCCTGGCCGAACTCGTGCCGCGCCCGCCGTTGACCGGGCCGCTCCTGCTTGCCATCGGCCCGGAGGGGGGCTGGCAAGGGCACGAGGTCGTCTCCCTGGGCCAGGCCGGTTTTGTCGTCTTCAGCCTCGGCCCCCGCATCCTGAGGGTGGACACGGCGGTGCCGGCCCTCATCGCCCAAATCGGGCTGCTCTTGGGTCGAGGGTGACCACTTCGTCCGCCCTAGCTCTTTCCCAGCCGCACCCCCAGCCGGTTCACCAACAGCGTCAGTTCCTGGAGCCCCAGGCGGTAGAGGATGAGGCCATAGACCATCCCCGCCGCCGGCAGCTCGATGGCCAGGGCCGCCAGGTCGGGCGTTCCCCGGCTGGTGAACCAGGCCCCCAGGGTTTTCAGGCAAAGTCCCATCGCCGCGGCGCTGATCCCGATCTTCACCAGCCCGAGACCCAGATAGCGCAGGGAATAGCCCTCCAGCTTGCGATACAGGGCGTGGCTCAAGAACAAGAAGTTGCCGATCATGGCGCAGGAGGTGCCCAGGGCGATGGCCCGGTGCTGCAAGCGGCCGATGGTCAGGGTGATGATCAGGATGTTGGCCGCCACCGCCAGGAAGCTGCCGACCACCGGATACCTGGTGTTGTTTAAGGAGTAAAAAACCGGCACCGTGATCTTCACCGCCGAGTAGGCGAACAGCCCCAGGACGTAGAAGGACAGGGCTTGGGCGGTGCGGACGGTGTCGGCGGGCCCGAAATGGCCGTGCTGGAAGATCACCCGCACCAGGGGGGTGGCCAGGCAGATAAGCCCCACCGTGGAGGGGATCGACAGGCAAAAACCCAGGGTCAGGGCCGAGACGTAGGTCTCCCTGAGCCCCGTCATATCTTTAAGGGCGGCCTGGCGGGCGATCACCGGCATGGTGGCGATGGACACCGCCACCCCGAACATGCCGATGGGAAACTGCACCAGCCGGAAGGCGTAGTTGAGCCAGGAGATGCTGCCCTGGGCGCAGGAGGCGGCGAAGTTGGTGTTGACGAAGATGTTGATCTGGGTGGCGCCCAGTCCGATGACGGCGGGCAGCATCAGGGCGAACACCCGGCGCAGGCCCGGATCGGACCAGTCGAGCCGGGGCCTGAGCCGGAAGCCGGTGGCCCTTAGCGCCGGCATTTGGCCGGCGAGCTGGAGAAGGCCGCCCGCCAGGGTGCCGACGGCCATGCCGACGATGGCCGGCTGTCCCAGGCGGGGCAGGATGAACGCCAGCCCCACCCCGACGATGATGGAGCCCAGGTTGAAGAAGCTGGAGGACAGGGAGGGCAAGAAGAAGCGGCCCTTGCTGTTTAAGATGCCCATCACCACCGCCGACATGGACACCAGAAGCAAAAAGGGGAACATGATCACCGTCAGCCACCGGGTCAGCTCCACCTTGTCCGGCACCCGGGCGAAGTCGGGGGCGATCAGCAGCACCAGATGCCGGGACATGAACATGCCGGTCAGGGTGATGATCCCCAGGATCACCGCCAGGGCGGCCAGGACGTTGTTGGCCAGCCGCCAGGTGGCCTCCTCGCCCCTGGTGCTGTCGTAATCGGCAAACACCGCCACGAAGGCCGAGGACAGCGCCCCTTCGGCGAACAGGTCGCGCAGCAGGTTGGGGATCCTAAAGGCGACAACGAAGGCGTCGTAGGCCATGCCGGCCCCGAACAGGGCGGCCATCACCTGCTCCCGCACCAGGCCCAGCAGCCGGCTGCACATCACCGCCAGGCTCACCAGCCCGGCTGATCGGGCGATCTTGCCGGTATTCTCGGACGCGTGGTGCATGTCAGGTGAGTCGATGGATCTGGGAGATTTCGTCCGGGCAGGTGACACAGACGTTAAGGTCCTGGAGGATGCCGTCGTCGATGGCGTAGATCCAGCCGTGCACCGCCAGCTCTTGGCCGGCCTTCCAGGCGTTCTGGACGATGGAGGTGTGGCAGACGTTGGCCACCTGCTCCACCACGTTCAGCTCGCAGAGCCGGTCGAAGCGGGCCTGGGCGCCGGGCAGGGCGTTGATCTGGGCCTCGTGGTAGCGATAGACGTCCTTGATGTTGCGCAGCCAGTTGTCGATCAGCCCGTGCTCCCGGTTGTCCATGGCGGCCCGGATGCCGCTGCACCCGTAGTGGCCGCAGACGATGATGTGCCTGATCTTCAGCACCTCGACCGCGAACTGGATGACCGCGAGGCAGTTTAAGTCGGTATGCACCACCAGGTTGGCGATGTTACGGTGCACGAAGATCTGGCCGGGCAGCAGGTCGAGGATCTGGTTGGCCGGCACCCGGCTGTCGGCGCAGCCGATCCACAGGTACTCCGGGTGCTGCTGTTCGGACAACCGGGCGAAGAACTCCGGATCCTCGGCCTTGATCTTCCCGGCCCAGTCCCGGTTGCGGTCAAACAGGTCTTTTAATACTCGCATGGTCGTGTCGTTAACAGGGGGTTTTCAAATGCCGCCGGTCGGCCGCTCCCAGGGGGCGATCTGGCCGGGGACGACAAAAAACAGGGGGTGGCACTCGGGCGCGGTCACGGCTAGATGGCGAGCGTGCAGCCGGGGGGCGCGGTTTTCGAGCTTCCGCAGGAGGTGCCGCCACTCGTGGGCCAACTGTCCGGCGGTCACGGGGATGGCGGCCGCGCCCGGCCCCGCCGAGATGATCTTTCCCTGGTCGAAGGTGTAGCCGCGGGCCTCTGCCTCGCGGCCCACCGCCAGCAGATAGGCGCCGAGGGCCGCAAGTGGCTCGGCCTGGGCCCGGAAGCGGTCGAGCTGGGGATGCCGCTGGTAGCCCTTTGTGCGTCCGGCCAGCACCGTCTGGGCCAGGAGCGTCTCCCGCCACAGGGCTACCAGGCCCAGGCGGTCAAGGTATTTGGGGTGCAGCGACCAGAGTCGCATCCGCCCCTGCCGTGCTTAAAACATCCCCCCCAGCCGGTAAACCAGGGTGGCCAGGGCGAAGGCGAAACCGGTGTTGAAGAGCACCGAAAACAGCCCCCAGCGCCAGGAGCCGGCCTCCCGGACGATGCAGGCCACCGTGACCACACAGGGGGCGTAGAACATGATGAACACCACGAGCGCCAGGGCCAGGCGCGGGGTCCAGTGGGGGTCCTCGGCCAGGGTCTGGGAGAGCGACTGGCTAGACGCCGAGTTCACCGCCCCCAGGGAGTAGGCGGTACCCAGGGTGGAGACGATCACCTCCTTGGCCGCCAGCCCGCCCAGGAGGGCGATGTTTACCCGCCAGTCGAAACCGGACAGCCAGCTCACCGACTCCAAGGCCCGGCCCGTCCGGCCCGCCAGGGAATGTTCCAGGGCCGCCTGCGACTGGCGCTGGTCGATGTCGTCGAGTTTGGCCCGCAGGTCGGCCGCCGCCTGATCCTCGGCCCCGTTCAGGCCCGGATGCTCCTCCGGGTCTTCGCTGCCCTCGACCTGGGCCTGGTCTTCCTCCTCCGGGGCGGTGGCCGCCTTGACGACCGGCGCCGGCACCCCGGCCACGGCGGCCTGGCGCTCGGCCGCAAACTGGGCCTTGGCCCCGGCGGGCAGGCCGGGGTAGGTCATCATCACCCAGAGCAGGATCGATACCCCGAGAATCACGGTGCCCGCCTTCTGGATATAGCTCCAGGTCTTCTCCCAGGTGTGGATCAACAGACCCTTGAAGGTGGGGAAACGGTAGGGCGGCAGCTCCATGACGAAGGGGGTGGAGTCGCCCTTCAAGATGGTGAGTCTGAGCAGCTTGGCCACCAACAGGGCCACGGCCCAGGCCAGCAGGTTGGAGAACAGCATGAACTGGGCCTGGTACTCGGAGAAGAAGGCCCCGATCAGCATGGCCAGCACCGGCAGCTTGGCCCCGCAGTTCATGAAGGGGGCGGTGAGCAGGGTGGCCATCCGCTCGCGGTGGGAGCGAAGCGTGCGGGTGGCCATCACCCCCGGCACGGCGCAGCCGCCGGCGATGCCGCCGGAGAGGACGTAGGCCAGCACCGAGTTGCCGTGCAGCCCGAAGGTGCGGAACACCCGGTCCAGCATGAAGGCCACCCGGGCCAGGTAGCCGGAATCCTCCAGGAAGGCTAAACCAAAGAACATCAGCATGATCAGCGGCACAAACCCCAGCACCCCACCCACCCCGTGGATCACCCCCGAGACCAGAAGCGACTTGAGCGGCCCGTCGGCCAAGAGCCGGTCCACCTGCCCGGCCAGGAAGTCGAAGCAGGCGCCCACCCAGGCGATGGGCGCCTTGCTGTAGGTGAAGGTGAAGTAGTAGAGCCCCAGCAGCACCCCCATCATAATCAGAGGGCCCAGGAATCTGTTGGTCAAGACCTTGTCGAGCTTGTCCGAGGTGTAGAGTCGATCAAGATCGAATTCCCTGGAGATCACCCCCTGGCGGAGGATGGATTTGATGTAGCCGTAGCGGTGATCGGCGATCATCGCCTCGGGCGTCGTGGACATGGTGGTATCGAGGTGGCGGGAGACCGTCTCCGCCAGTTCGAGCAGCCGGGAGGCGGGGTCGGGGGCCGCGGCCTTGGCCTGGTCGATGATCCGCTGGTCGCCCTCCAGTACCTTCACCCCCAGCCAGCGACTGGGGTAGAGTCTGGCCAGGGCCGGGGCCTTGGCGATCTCCGCCTCCATGCTCAGGAGGGCGGAGTCCAGGTCCTCGCCGTAGGAGATGGCCGGGTGTTCCGGCCCCTGACCCCGGCGGGCCACCGCCAGGGCCTCCCGCATCAGGGCCTCGACCCCGGTGCCGGTGCGGGCCACGATCGGCACCACCGGCACCCCGAGCAGGGCGGAGAGCCGTTGGGCGTCGATGGCGATGCCGCGATCCTTGGCCACATCGACCATGTTCAAGGCCACCACCAGGGGCAGGTTCATCTCGCAGAACTGGCAGGTCAGATAGAGGTTGCGCTCCAGGTTGGCGGCATCGACGATGTTGACTACCACCTGGGGCCGGTCCTTGACCAGGAAGTCCCTGGCCACCACCTCCTCCACCGAGTAGGCGGTCAGGGAGTAGGTGCCGGGGAGATCGACGATCTTGAGCCGCTGGCCCTCCAGTTCGTAGAGGCCCTCCTTCTTCTCCACCGTCACCCCCGGATAGTTGCCCACGTGCTGGCGGGCCCCGGTGATGGCGTTGAACAGGGTGGTCTTGCCGGCGTTGGGGTTGCCGGCCAGGGCGATGACGATCTCGGCGTTCATGACGTTCGTTCTCGGGAGGGGGCATCGCCGCCCTCCTCAACCTCGATTTCAATCAGGTCGGCCTCGTTGTTGCGCAGGGTCAGGGTACCGCCCATGACCCTGATGGCCACCGGGTCGTAGAGGGGGGCGCGGCCCTGGATCACGATCCTGGTGCCCGGCACCAGGCCCATCTCCCTGATCCGGCGGCCCAGTTCGCCACCCACCTTGACCGCCGCGATGGTGCCGGCCTGATCCTTTTTCATCTTGCGCATGGCGATCCGCGTCATGTCTTTAAGTCGTTCCGGGTTGGGGTTGAATCGTTTTGCCTAGTATGTTTGATGATCTCGCAAAAAGGTAGCCGATGGCTAAGCAAAAGGGCCGATATACAAGGTGCGGGGTGTGTTTGGCGAGTGAGGCCATACAGATGGTATGCCGAACGAGCCAAACCGCCACGCGCCGCAGTGGATCGGTCTTTTTGCGACGCCATCATGGTTGGAAAACCTCTAACATAACCGGGAGACTGGCGGTTGGGCAATTTATTTTCGGAGAGCGGGGCGTTTTGTCCGTCCGCAGCCGGGGAGGCGGACGGCTGGCGAGTGGCGGGGGAAGGGGCCATTTCCCCTTTACAAAGCCTGGTAAATCGAATATGTAATCTCACCTTAAAGGGGGTCTGTCCCGCCACAAATTCGCCTGGCCGCCCCTGCCTGACGACGAGGTAACCTACTTAAAAATAGCTTTGATATGACCGCGTTACTTACCTTCCCCAAGGGCGGGGTGCACCCACCCGCCGCCAAGGAACTGACCGCCAGCCTGGCCATCGAGGTCATGCCGGTGCCCGATGAGCTGGAGATTATCCTGGGCCAGCATATCGGCGCCCCCTGCACCCCGACGGTGGCCGCCAAGGACGAGGTCAAGGAGGGGCAGGTCATCGGCGAGGTGGTCAAGGGTCTGGGTGTCCCCCTGCACGCCCCGGTCACCGGCGTCGTCAAGGGCCTGGGCCAGTCGGCCCACCCGATGCGGGTCAGCGTCCCCTCGCTCCTTCTCGCCACCAACCACGAGGCCGCCCCGGCCAGCTACAGCCGTCGCGACTGGCGGCAATTCGGCAAGGACGAGCTTTTGAAGATGGTGCACAGGGCCGGGATCATCGGCATCGGCGGCGCCGGTTTCCCCTCCCACGTCAAGCTCAATCCCCCCCCCGACAACCCGGTTGACACCCTGATCATCAACGGCGCCGAGTGCGAGCCCTACATCACCGCCGATCACCGGCAGATGCTGGAGGCCAGCGCCGAGATCGTCGAGGGCGCCCAGATCATCTTGAAGATCCTGGGGATCGAGAACTGCTGGATCGGCATCGAGAACAACAAGCCGGACGCCATCGCCGCCATGGGCAAGGCGGCCAGGGAATCTTCCGGGCCAGGCCGGATCACGGTGGCGCCGCTGAAGGTCAAGTATCCCCAGGGCTCGGAAAAACAGCTCATCCATGCGCTCACCGGCCGCAAGGTGCCGGCCTTCGCCCTGCCCTCGGCGGTGGGGGTGGTGGTGCACAACGTCGGCACCACCAAGGCCATCCACGACGCGGTGGCCCTGGGCAAGCCCCTGTACGAGAAGGTGCTGACCGTCTCCGGGCGGGGGATTGCCCGTCCCGCCAACCTGCTGGTCAAGGTCGGCACCCGGGTCAGCGACCTCGTCGCCTACCTGGGCGGGGTCAAGCCCGAACTGGCCAAGGTGGTGATGGGCGGGCCGATGATGGGTTTCGCCGTCTCCACCCTGGAGGTGCCGGTGACCAAGACCACCTCCTCGGTGCTGTTTCTGACCGAGGACGAGATCGACACCACCCCTCACTCCCCCTGCATCCGTTGCGGCTGGTGCCTCGAGGCCTGTCCCATGGGCCTGGAGCCCAAGGAGGTGGCGATCCACGTCGAGGCGGGCCGGGCCCAGGACACCGCCAAGTTCGGGGTCTTCGAGTGCTTCGAGTGCGGCTGCTGCGCCTACGTCTGTCCGGCCAAGCGGCCCCTGGTGCAGTTCATCCGTCTGGCCAAGATGAAGGCCAAGAAGTGAGGGGAAGGAGAGGGTTAGCCTGTTAGCCCACCAAATGCAATCGTGGCTGAACCAGGCGCCGGGCCCGGCATTTTTCATTTGCTAACCGCCTCAAACCTATAGCCTAACCGGCCTATCAAGAAGGAGAACGGTCATTAACGATAACAGCCAGATAGACCCCCAGCCGGCCTCCGCCCCCCGGCGGCTGTGGAAGGTGTCGGTCTCGCCCCACGTGCGGAGCCCGGAGTCGGTGGCCAGGATCATGTGGACGGTGGTCGCCTGCCTGCTGCCGCTGCTCTTCGTGTCGGTCTTCATCTTCGGCATCCAAACCCTGATTGTCACCGCGGTGAGCGTGGTCAGTTGCCTGCTGGTGGAGGCGGCGAGTCAGAAGGCCCTGGGCCGCAAGGTGACGGTGGCCGACGGCAGCGCGGTGATCACCGGCCTGCTCATCGCCTACGTCATTCCGCCCGGGGTGCCTTACCTGCTGCCGGTCTTGGGGGCGGTGATGGCCATCTACATCGGCAAGCACCTCTTGGGCGGCCTGGGTTACAACATCTTCAACCCCGCCCTCCTGGCCCGGGCCTTCTTGCTCGCCACCTTCCCGGTGGCCATGACCTCCTCCTGGCTGCCGCCCCTGCACGGGATGTCGATCTTCTCCCGCCTGGGCCGGCCCATCGACGCCATCTCCACCGCCACCCCGCTGGCGGTGCTCAAGACCCAGGGCATGGCGGCGGTGAGCCAGCAGTTCGGGGGGGCGCCGACGATCTACTCCACCTTCTTCCTGGGCTGGCGGCCCGGCTCCATCGGCGAGACCTCGGGGCTCCTGATCGTCCTGGCCGGGCTCTATCTGATGTACCGGAAATACATAACCTGGCACATCCCGGTCTCGGTACTGGCCGCCATCGCCCTGCTGACCTGGATCTTCGGCGGCCCGGATTACTTCGGCGGCGACCCCCTGCTCGCCATCCTCTCTGGCGGGGCGCTGCTGGGGGCCTTCTTCATGGCCAACGACTACGTCACCTGCCCGACCGGCAAGACCGCCCAACTGATCTACGGGACGGGGATCGGCGCCCTGACCGTGCTTATTCGCCTAAAGGGCGGCTATCCGGAGGGCATCTGTTACGCCATCTTGCTGATGAACCCCCTAAGCTCGGTGCTGGACGACTGGTTTAAGCCCCGGCGTTTCGCGCCGCCGCTGGGAGGGGCGAAATGAAGGACATCCTGACCATCATCTTCCGTCTGACCGTGGCCTGCCTGCTGGCGGGGGCGATCATGGGCGGCGCCTTCGTGCTCACCAATCAGGCCAAGCGTCATAACGCCGAATTAAACGAGCGGCAGGTGATGCTCTCCCTGCTCGGCTACGCAAGCGTCAAGTCGGCCCCGGCCAGTCTCAAGCTGTATCCGATCTACCGCTACCTCATCACCGCCAAGGGCGGCGAGGAGATCGGCTACCTCTTGCCCGGCGAGGCCGGGGAGGCGGGCATGACCCTGGTCATCCTTGATCTGGACGGCAAGTTCGTGGGCCAGCGGCCAGTGACCCTAAGCCCAGAGGCGGCCAAGGAGGAGACGAAACGCGCCGCCGCCATCCCGGCGGCGCTGGGCGGCGACGCTAAGGCGCGCTACGCCGACCAGACCATTGTGGTCACCGAGGGCGGCCAGCGCCTGGCCTATTTGCTGCCAGGCAGATTCCCAGGGTTTAAGACCTTCATCACCGCCATGCTGGCCTTGAACCAGGATTTTTCCATCCGGGGTCTGGAGATCATGGAGAGCGAGGAAGACCCGGGCCTGGGCGGCGAGATCGTCCAGAAATACTTCAAGAATCAGTTCAAGGCCAAGACCCTGGAGGCGATGCGGAAGATTGGCGTGGTCAAGACCCCGCTGCCGGACGAGTACCGCCGGGCGCTGGAGGCGGACGGCGGTACTGGTTCCGGAGGCCTGTCGGCGGAGCAGGTGGCCAAGATCGAGGCCGAGTACAGCGGCAAGGACATCTACGCCCTGACCGGGGCCACCATCTCCAGCCGCTCGGTGACCGAGGGGGTCAGGGCCATGGTGCAGAAGTTTGTCTATCGTCTGGGGCTCCTGGATCAGGCGCTCAAGGAGCAGAAGATCGCCGTCCCCTTCTGAACCGGATCGGGAGGCGGGGCGGTTAATTTTCGAGGTAATGGGCATGGCAACCGACAAGACCAGCCTGCAACTGGTAACCAACGGCATCCTAAACGAGAACCCCATCTTCCGGCTGGTGCTCTCCATGTGCCCGGCGGTGGGGATCAGCACCACGGTGATGAACGGCTTCATGCTGGGGGTGGCGGTGCTCTTCGTCCAGGTCTTTTCGAGCTGCACCATCTCCCTGTTCAAGAACGTCATCCATCCCCGGATCCGCATCCCCACCTATACCCTGACCATCGCCACCTGGGTGACGGTGATCGACATGGTGCTGGCCGCCTATATGCCGGCGGCCTACGCCAAGATGGGCATCTTCATCAAGCTGATCGTGGCCTTTGCCATCATCACCATGCGACTGGAGATGTTCGCCTGCAAGGAGAGCGTCACCGCCTCCTTCTGGGACGGGGTGGGCATGGGCCTGGGTTTCATGTTCGGGATGATGTCCCTCGGTCTGGTGCGGGAGCTCCTGGGCCAGGGCACCATCCTGGGCCACGACGTGCTGGGCTTCAAACCGCTCTTGTTCTTCGTCCTGCCCTTTGCCGGTTTCTTCTGCGTGGGATTGATGATGGCCTTCTTCAACTACATCGAGCTTGCCTACCGGCGGGCCAAACGGGCGTGATGCCATGATGGCCCCCAACTACAGACGGATACTGTTGCTTCTCCTGTGCGGCCTGTTGCTGCCGGTCGCGGCCCGGGCCGCGGGCCTGGCCGCCAAGGCCAGCTTTAAGGGGACGAACGAGATCGTCCTCAGCCTGGCGAATCCGGCGGACGCCAAGGGCCTGGGCGATCCCGCTAACTACCGGGTGAGCGAGGAGCAGAACCCGGACATCAGTCTGCCCGTGGCCCAGGCCCTGGTCTCGGCGGATCGTTCGACGGTCACCTTGAGCTTCAAGGGGCCGCTCAACACCCGGCTGACCCATCTGGTGACCTTGCATCAGCGGGCCACCAACAAGGGCCAGGCCCCGGAGACCTTCCGGGTGAGCAAGTCGTATTGGGGCTATCTGCTCTCCATCCTGGTCAGCGCCCTGTTGATCAACAACTTCGTGTTCACCAAGTACCTGGGGCTGTGCGTCTTCTTCGGCACCTCCAAGCGCAAGGCCACCGCCAAGGGCATGGGCATCACCTTCACCATCGTCATGGTGGTGAGCGCCATCATGAGCTGGTTCTTCTACCAGTACATCCTCAAGCCTTATCAGTTGGGATTCCTGCAGGTCGTCATCTTCATCGGGCTGGTGTCGCTCACCGTGCAGGCGGTGGACACGGTGCTGCGTAAGGTCAACCCCACCCTGTTCAAGGCCTTCGGGGTCTATCTGGTGCTGGTGATCGCCAACTGCGTGATCATCGCCGTGCCCCTGATGCTGGCCGATAACGAGTACAATTTCCTGGAGTCGCTGATGCTGGCCCTAGGCGCCGGGGGTGGTTTCCTCCTGGCCCTGTACCTGATGAGCTCGGCGCGGGAACGGATGGAGCTGGCCAACATCCCGCCCACCTTCAAGGGGGTGCCGATCGCCTTTATCGTCGCCGGTCAGTTTGCCCTGGCCTTCCTGGGCTTCTCGGGGCTCAAACTTTTCTAGGTGTTAGCGATGGATCCAGCCTTAGTCAAACTCGCCCTGGGCGGCGTCGCCCTGCTCGGCTGCATCGGCCTGTTCTTCGGCATCGGTCTGGCGCTGGCGGCCCATAAGTTCGCGGTCGAGGTCAACCCCCTGGTGCAGGAGGTGTTGGAGTCCCTGGCCGGGGCCCAGTGCGGCGGCTGCGGTTATCCCGGCTGCGAGGGCTACGCCCTGGCGGTGGTCAACGACCCCGAGGTGCCGCCCAACCTCTGTTTTCCCGGCAAGGAGAAGGTGGCGGCCCGGGTGGCGGAGCTGACCGGCAAGAGGATGGCGGCGGTGGAGGACGTGATCGCGGTGGCCCGCTGCTCGCGGGTTGAGGGCCGGGTGAGCCACAAACACGAGTATATCGGCTTTGCCTCCTGCACCGCGGCGGGCCTGGCCTTCGGCGGGCCGTCGGCCTGCAACTACGCCTGCATCGGCCTGGGCGAGTGCGCCGAGAGTTGCCCCTTCGACGCCATCACCATGGTCGACAGCTTTCCCCAGGTCAACCCCGACAAGTGCGTGGGCTGCGGCACCTGCGTCAAGGTCTGCCCCAAGCGGGTGCTGGAGCTGATGACCGTCAAGGCCCGGGTGCACGTGCCGTGCAGCACCAAGGACCTGGGTAAGCAGGTGCGGGCGGTGTGCGAGGTGGGCTGCATCTCCTGCCAGATGTGCGTGAAGAAATGCCCGGCCCAGGCGGTCTCCTACCAGGACGGCCTGATCCGGGTGGATCAGGCCAAGTGCATCGCCTACGGCCCGGAGTGCCAGGAGATCTGCGTCGAGAAGTGCCCCCGCAAGATCATGCGCAGATACCAGGGCCGAGAGGTAATCACCCGCCAGGCCGGCGGGGGACTGAAGATGGCGGCCTAAAGCCAGTAGGCGAGCCGCCGAGGAGAAAAACATGCGAGATACGACCACTGCCGAACCCTGCGACGCCAAGCGCCGTTCCTTCCTCAAGCTCTGCGGCCTGTTGAGCGCCGGGGCCGTGGCCGGTTCCGCCGCCGGTCTGCTGCCCGCCAACCGGGCCGAGGCCCTGCTCTTTGGCAAGCAGGAGTACAAGGTCTCCGACAACCGGCTGTCGATGGGCTCCTTTCTCTCCATCACCGTCTTCCATCCCTCCCGCGACCAGGCCCAGAACGCCCTGGGTCTGGCCTGGGCCGAGATCGATCGTTTGTGCAAGATCTTCAGCCGCCACGACCGGGGCACGGCGGTGGCGGAGCTAAACCGCACCGGCGTCCTGCGCCAGGCCCCGCCCGAGCTGCTGGAGGTGGTCAACCGCTCCCTCTTCCACCACCGGCTGACCAACGGCGCCTTCGACATCACGGTGGAGCCGGTGTGCCAGTTGTTCCAAAAGATCCCCGCCGTCGGCCATCCCCCCTCCGAGGACGAGATCCTGGCCCTGCTGCCCCGGGTGGGCTCCGAGCACCTGCGGGTGGAGGGCAGCACCATCTCCTTTGCCAAGGAGGGCATGGGCATCACCTTGGACGGCATCGCGCCGGGCTATATCTGCGACCGGGCCTCGACCCTGCTCACCAAGCTGGGGGTCACCAACCACCTGCTCAACGCCAGCGGCGACATCCGGGTGAGCGGGGCGGCGGACAAGGGTGCCCCCTGGACGGTGGCGATCAAGAATCCGGATCACAGCGACCACTACCCGGATATCGTCTCCCTGCGCAGCGGGGCCATCGGCACCTCCGGCTGCTACGAGATCTTCTACGACCAGGAGATGATCTACCACCACATCATCACCCCCCAGACCGGCCACTCGCCGCTCTTTTCCACCAGCACCAGCGCCACCGCCGCCCGGCTGGTCGATGCCGATGCCCTGTCCACCGGGCTGATGGTCATGCGGCCCGAGGACGGCCTGCGCCTGGTGAACACCCTGCCCGAGAGCCAGTGCCTATTGATCTCCAGAAACCAGGGCCGGCTCAGTAGATCGGCCGGCTGGTCGGCGCTGTCCAGCTTGGCTTAATCAACCGGCTCTCTTTCCTGTCCGGGGGCGGGGCCGGGACTACCGCGTCGGCGGGGTTTGCTCATGCCGGTATTCGCCTTAGGCGACAGCCTCTACTTTCCGCCCCCCGAACTGGCCAGGGAGGACGGCCTGCTGGCCATCGGCGGCGACCTCTCCCCCGAGCGTCTGCTGCTTGCCTACCAGATGGGGATCTTCCCCTGGTATGCCGAGGGTGACCCCATCCTCTGGTGGGCGCCCTCGCCCCGGTTGATCCTCAGGCCCGAGGAGTTTCACCTCTCCCGCCGTCTGGGCCGGGAACTTAAGTCCGGGGCCTTCAGCTTCTCCGCCGACCGCGCCTTTCGGGAGTTAATCACCGCCTGCGCCACGCTGCGCACCGGTCAAGGCCAAGCCACCTGGATCAACCCGGAGATGATCGAGGCCTACTGCCGCTTGCACGAGCTGGGATTTGCCCACTCCCTGGAGTGCTGGCGGGACGGCGCCTTGGCCGGGGGCCTGTACGGGGTGGCCATCGGCGGGGTATTCTTTGGCGAGTCGATGTTCAGCCGGGTGGCCAACAGCTCCAAGGCCGCCCTGGCCATGCTGGCCCGGCAGCTCGCGGCCTGGGGTTTCGCCCTGATCGACTGCCAGATGCGCACCGGTCATCTGCTCTCCCTGGGCGCCCGGGAGGTGCCGGGGCCGCACTTTTTCTCCCTGCTCCAGGAGGCGATCTGGCGGCCCGACCGCCGGGGCCGCTGGGAGATAGGGCCGGACTGGCGCCAGTGAACCAGAGACCTGGCGCCGTCTTGCCCGGCTGACCCGTTCACCATTTGCCAGGGATCGTCATCATGCCCGCAAGTCCCCATTTTCAGGCCGTCCTCTTCGATCTGGACGGCACCCTGCTCGACACCTTGACCGACCTTGCCGAGTCGATGAACGCGGCCCTGGCCAGCCTCGGCCTGCCGGGACATCCTCGGCAGGCCTACCGTTACTTCGTGGGCGACGGCATGGAGACCCTGGCCCGCCGCGTCCTGCCTGCGACCCGGCGCGACGAGGAGACCCTCGCCCGTTGCCTGGCCGCCATGCGCGAGGAGTACGGCCGCCGCTGGTCCGAGCAGACCCGGCCCTATCCCGGCATCCCGGATTTGCTTGACCGGCTCGCCGGCCTGGGCCTGCGCCTGGCCATCCTCTCCAACAAGCCGGACGAGTTCACCCGGAGGATGGTCAACCATTTTCTGCCCGGCTGGCCGTGGAGCGAGGTGCGCGGCCAGCGGCCCGGGACGCCCAGGAAGCCCGCCCCCGACGGGGCCCTGGCCATCGCCCAGTCGCTCTCCCTGCCGCCCGCCCGGTTTTTCTATCTTGGCGACACCAACACCGACATGCAGACCGCCATCGCCAGCGGCATGTACCCCTTGGGCGCCCTGTGGGGCTTCCGTACCGCCTCGGAGCTTCTGGCCGCCGGGGGCAGGGAGTTGTTGCAGCACCCCCGGGAGCTGCTATCCCTGCTGCACGCTGATTAACTAAAAGCAATTTATTGGATAATTTTCTAAATGCCGTCACCAGGAGAAAGATTCGAGGCCTTACGTCAGATCATCGTCACCCTGCGGCAGCCGGGCGGCTGTCCCTGGGATCGACGTCAGACCCCCCAGAGCCTCAAGTCCTATCTGCTGGAAGAGGCCCACGAGCTCTTGGAGGCCATCGACCGCGACGACGCCGGCCTGGTGCGGGAGGAGCTGGGCGACCTGTTCTTTCAGCTGGTCTTTATCGGTCAGCTCTTCGAGGAGCAGGGCCGCTTCACCCTGGCCGAGTCCTTGGCCGGCATCGTGGAGAAGATGATTAAACGCCACCCCCACGTCTTCGGCGACGAGGTGGTGGCCACGGAGGAGGAGCAGCGTCGCCGCTGGAATCAGCTCAAGTCCGCCGAGAAGAAGGAGCCGGGGGCCGTGGTCGATCTCTTAAACAACGTGCCCCGTAGCCTGCCGGCCCTGCGTCGGGCGCAGCGGGTCTGCGAGCGTGCCGCCCACAACGGTTTTGAGTGGCGGGACACCGGCCAGGCCCTGGCCAAGCTGGAGGAGGAGGTCGGCGAGTTGCGGCAGGCGGTGGCTAAAGGCCAGCCCGAAACGATCGACGAGGAACTGGGCGACGTCCTCTTCATGCTGGTGAACCTGGGCCGGCTGCACAAGCTCAACTGCGAGGACAGTCTGGCCTCCGCCACCAACAAGTTCATTCGCCGTTTCACCCGGCTGGAGGCCAAGGCCAAGGCCGGGGGGCGGACGGTGGCGGAGCTGTCCCTGGCCGAGCAGCTTGGCCTTTGGGCCGAGGTTAAGGACGAGCTGGCCAGGGAAAGGGAAGGCGCCTAATCAATCCGGGCCAAGACGGGAGATTACCGGGAGGAAACCGCCAAGCACGTAAGTGGCGGCGGGGATTACACGATCCGTCCTTCCCGGAGAAAATCCGGGAACTGCCCGCCGCCGGCCTCGCTGGCCTTGACACCGGAAGGGGAGCTACTGTTGCTGCCAGTCCCTCCCAAAATAAATTGTCGCCGGTTGTTCGCGTTTAAGCGCTCAAACTACTGTTGACACCGGCGTGAACATGGGGAATCATGGGGATTAACGGTCCTGCCCGCCTCCGGGGCAGGGGTGCGTGACAACTGTCACGAAAAATGCAAAGCTGTCACTTATCGCTTTCATCCACCGGATGAGTATTTTTACTTAAGGCAGGAGGACAGGCCGTGGCCCGCATACTGTTAATCGACGACGACCCCTGGGTAATCAAAATCTTCCAGCAGATCCTGGAGGGAGAGAAGCACGAGGTCATCACCGCCAGCAACGGCCAGGAGGGCCTGGAGCTGTTCCGGCGCTCGGCGGTTGACCTGATCATCACCGACATGGTCATGCCGGTCAAGGACGGGCTGAAGATGATCATGGAGATCGAGAAGGAGTCCCCCAACGTGCCGGTGATCGCCATCTCCGGTGGCGGGGTGATCGCCCCGGAACGCTATCTGGCCCTGGCCGAAAGCATCGGCACCAGAAAGACCCTGGCCAAGCCCGTCTCCCGCCAGGAGTTGGTCGAGGCGGTGAACGCCGTCTTGAGTTGA
>JAJYJA010000221.1 GCA_021789795.1 Deltaproteobacteria bacterium
TGCAAGACCCGGCCAATGACCGCCACCCCCACGAAGGGGCTGTCGATATAGGTGTCGCCGCTGACCAGGATGACATCGAGCTGGTCAAGGCCCAGGGCCTTGAGCTCGGCGCGGGTGGTGGGCAGGAAGGAGGGGGACGCCAGGCCGGGCAAGCGCTCCACCTACTGCGGCACCGGGCGCGGCCCCAGCACCTTCAGCTCGAGGGCCGCCCGTTCCTCCGGCCCCGGCGCCGGCTCCTCCCAATCGATGAAGGCACAGGTCACCCTGAACACGGCGCCGTTGTCCGCCTGGCACTGCCCGCACACCGACTCGGCCCCGTCCCGGTAGATGATCACCTTGCTCGCCGGGTCGCCGTTTTTATCCACCGCCGCCATCTTGCGGCAGCCGCAGTCCAGGCGGACTACCGCCACCCCGATGGCCTCCGGGCTGCCCTCCATGATCCCGGCGATCATCGCCCGCTCCGACTGCAAGGCCTGGCCTTTTTTGTTCTCGTGCCTGCCGGCGGTCTTGGGCTTCTTCATCGTTCATTCCTCGCTGGAGTTGAAGGTCTTTGTCGCTTCCACGCCCCTGTTTTTACGCCATCCCCGCCCGCTTGGCCAGTCTTTTTTGCCAGGCTGCCGTCCCAACTTTTTGTTGACAAAAAAAAGGCCTTGCATTAATGGACTATTACTCGTAAGCAAGAGTTTTCAACCGGCTGGGGCGACCCGCCGAGCAAGCTATCACTCAAATTTTCAAATGGAGGAGTTGTCATGTGGAACGTGGTAATCGATAAAGACAAGTGCACCGGTGACGAAGAATGCGTAAACGCCTGCCCCGCCCAGGTTCTGGAGATGGTGGACGGCAAGGCCGAGCCGGTCAATATCGACGAGTGCCTGGGTTGCGAGACCTGCGTCGAGACCTGCCCCTCGGGCGCCATCACCGTTAGCGAGGCCTGATTTAAGGTTCGCCTCGCTTACGCGGCGGCAAACAGGCCTGTCCCCTGCCGGGGATGGGCCTTTTTATTTGATGGCTAAGCAAAAAGACCGTCCTACTGCGGCGCGGGGCGGCTGGGCTTAACTATCGGCTATCTTTTGATGGCGTCGCAAAAAGTCCGATCTACTGCGTTGCGTGGCGGTTTGGCTCGTTCGGCATACCTTATGTATGGCCTCACTCGCCAAACGCACCCCGCGCCTTGTATATCGGCCCTTTTGCTTAGCCATCGGCTGCCTTTTTGCGAGCCCATCATCTTTTGCGAGATCATCTTCTTTTGTCCGGAGGGCGCATGGGCCTGAACTTCAAGCCAGGGGCCTCGCTTCGCACCCACCACTACTTCGCGGCCTCGGTGTGGTCGCTGGTGGGGCTTTTCCTGTTGATCCGGGGCTGTCTGTTCCTGCGCCAGGGGGGGCAGATGTGGCTGCTGCTGCCGGCCCTGGCGGTGGGCACCGCCAAGTCGCGCTTCATGCTCGACCGGGCGGCGGGCAAGAATCTCACCCGGCTGGCGGGCAAACAGGACGGCGACTGCCTGGGCGGGGTCTATTCCGCCAAGATGTGGGGCCTGGTGGCGGCGATGATGCTCATGGGCTGGCTGTTGCGCCACTCCGGGCTGCCCTGGGGCCTGGTGGGCTTCATCTACGCCGCCATCGGCTGGGCGATGTTCTTCTCCAGCCGCATCCCCTGGCAACGGGCCATAGCCTTCGCCGCCGCCCCTTGAACCTTGTCCCTTTAACCCCTCCCGCAATGGACGTAGCCGATCTCTATCATCGCGCCGCCGCAGTCGTTGATCTCTCGTGCATCACCCACAACCTGCGGGAGGTCAGACGGAAGGCCCCCGGCAAGAAGATCATCGCCATGGTCAAGGCCAACGCCTACGGCCACGGCCTGATCCGGGTGGCCGAGCACCTGGCCCGGCAGGGGGTGGACTACCTGGGCACCGCCTACGTCGAGGAGGCCCTGGCCCTGCGCCAGGCGGGGATCTCCACCCCGATCATCACCTCGGGGCCGTTTTCCCGCTTCCAGGTCGGCCTGTTCATCGAGAACCGGGTGGACTTCACCGTCGCCTCGGTCGAGGCCTTGAACATGATCGACGAGGCGGCGGGTTTCTACGGCAAGACCGCCAGCGTCCACTTGAAGATCGACACCGGCATGATGCGGATCGGCATCCGCCACTCCAACGCCGACCGGCTGCTGGCGGCGGCCCAGGCGGCGAAAAACTGCCGGGTGGTCTCCATCTACTCCCATTTCGCCGCCGCCGACGACGAGGACGTGAGCTTCCAGCGCCTGCAACTGGAGCGCTTCCTGGAGGCGGCGAGCTACTACGACCGGCACGGCCTGGAACGGCCCCTGTTGCAGATCGCCAACTCGGCGGCCATCTGCCGGATGGCGGACACCCATCTGGACATGGTCAGGCCGGGGATCATGCTCTACGGCTATCACCCCTCCGCGCAGTCGTCCTCCGAGGCCAACTTGCGGCCCGCCCTGTCGCTACGGGCCAAGATCATGTACTTTAAGGTGATTTTACAGGGCAACACCGTGGGCTACGGCCGCACCTGGACCGCCCCTGAAAATTGCCGGGCCGTGACCCTGCCCATCGGCTACGGCGACGGCTACTCGCGGGGGCTGTCCAACCAGGGCGAGGTGCTGATCCGGGGCCGGCGCTACCCGATCGTCGGCACCATCTGCATGGATCAGACGGTGGTCTGCCTGGGCGACGGCGAGGCCTACAACGGCGAGGAGGCGGTGCTGATCGGTAGCCAGGGGAACGAGAAGATCACCGCCGATGATATCGCCCGGCGCCTCGGCACCATCAGCTACGAGGTGCTGACCGCAATCAGCCACCGGGTGCCGAGGATCTATGTTGATAATGGAGAGGGATAGCGGGCGTTGTTGTTTGACAGCCATTGCTGATGATTTCGCGAATAGTCGTCATTCCGGCAAGGGCCTAGGGTCGGCTAACCTTAGGAGCTTGCCGAAAAAGGCTGCAACATACAACATAAAATATCGATCATTTTTAGGAGAGGCAAGTGGAGAAATCTTGGAAGGAAGCTATAAAGAAAGTGCTTGCCGAATCTGATGCTCCCTTACATTATACAGAGATTTCCGAGCAAATTTTGTCTCGCGGTTATTATGAGACCGATGGAGCAACCCCCACAGCAACCGTTAGTGCTCAACTAGCCTCATCGATCAAGCATGATGGTGTAAAATCTCCCTTTATTCGTGTCGGCAAGGGAACATATGCACTAAAAGATACCCAGGCATCTTCAACTACGATGCAGGTTTATCCGATTAGCAAACATAAAGATCTCGCCGAAGCAGACATTGAGACTTCCAATGCAATTGTTCACTGCTTTGGAATGTATTGGCAACGCGATTTGGTGGTGTGGCG
>JAJYJA010000039.1 GCA_021789795.1 Deltaproteobacteria bacterium
GCCGATATACAAGGCGCGGGGTGTGTTTGGCGAGTGAGGCCATACAGATGATGGTATGCCGAACGAGCCAAACCGCCACGCGCCGCAGTAGATCGGTCTTTTTGCGACGCCATCACACTTGATGAGCTCGAAAAAAGGCCGGCCTTATTCCGACCGCCGCCAGCCTATCACGCTGCTCAACAGGAATCCCGAAAACAACAACACCTCCGGCCACATCCCCCGGCTAACATTGACCAGGATGAAGCCCAGGTTCGAGCAGCACCAGACCGGCCAGCAGAGGCGCCGCTGGTAAGCGTTCAAGAAGGCCCCGGCCAGGGCGATGATGGTAAGGATCCAGGAGATGGTGGTCATTTGCCCCTCTCGGACGTTCGCCGCCCGCGACTTTACCGACTAAAACCAACCCCCAAGCAAGGCAAACGACAAGGATTACCCCATGCCGGAGATCGGACGCATCAATACCCTGACGGTGGTAAAACAAACCGAAATCGGCCTCTACCTCGATGGCGAGAACCTAGGCCGCCTGCTGCTGCCCAGACGGGCGGCCCCCAACCAATGCCTGGTGGGCGACCGGATCGAGGTGTTCGTGCACTACGATCAGGAAGGCCGGCTGATCGCCACCACCAGACGCCCCGCCGCCCTGCCCGGCGGCTTCGCCTACCTAAAGGCTACCGGGATTTCCAGCGCCGGGGCGCTGCTCGACTGGGGCCTGTCCCATCCCCTCCTGGCCCCGGCGGCCGGGCAACGGCAAAAGATGGCCATCGGCAAGTCATACCTGGTGCGGATCGTGCATCAGGAAGACCAGCGCCGGATCATCGCCACCTCCATGATCGATGGCTTCTTGGATCAGTCCCCTCCCGACTACCAGGTGAACCAGCCAGTTGAACTGCTGATCGGCACCCATACCGAGCTGGGCTACAAGGCGATCATCAACGATTCACACTGGGGGGTGCTGTACGAAAACGAGGTCTTCCAACCCCTGAAAAAAGGCGACCGGATTGCGGGATTCATCAAAAAGGTCAGGGAAGACTATAAGATCGACCTCTGCCTGCAACTGCCAGGATACGAAAAGGTTGACGACCTGGCGGAACAGATCGTCAACCGGCTCAAACAGCATGACGGCTTCCTGGCGGCCAGCGACAAGACCCCGGCCGACATCATCCACCAGTGGTTCGGAGTCAGCAAGAAGAATTTCAAGAAGGCGATCGGCCGGCTATACAAACAAAAACGCATCACCCTGGCCGAGGATGGCATCCGCCTCAACCCCACCCGTCCTTGAAACGACGCCCGCCTCCGCCTGGTCGATAATCAACAAAAAATTTTCTTGTTTGACAAGTGCCCCAGGCACTCTCTATACTTAAAAACAAGGTGCTCGACACACCTTGACCTTGACCAGGCGCGGCCCTCAAGATGCCCGCCGCAACCGAGAGGAGAGGGTATGAAACCAGCAGCAGAACGCCGAAGGCAGCCCCGTTACCGGCTCGGCGAGGGGGCGATCGCAGTCACCGCCAACAACCCTGGCCACATCCAAAACATCAGCCTGGGCGGGCTATCCTTTGTGTACTTAAACAGCGAGTCCCCGATGGCGGATGCCGACACCGTGGACATCTTAGACGGCCAGAACGACTTCTTCATGGAGGCCATTCCCTGCCACACCGTGTCGGAGAAGGTGCTGATCAACGAGTCCTCGTTCAGCATGCTGCGCATGGTACAGCGTTCCCTGGCCTTTGGCCCGCTGAGCCCAGCCCAGCAACGCCAACTGGAGGCCTATATCCTCCAGCACTCAACCAGCTACGCCTAACCGCAAACACCCCCCGCCTCTACCCTCCCCGCACAAGACAAGAAAAGGCCCGCCAGAGCTTCGGCTCGGCGGGCCTTTTCTTGTCGTCTCTGGCCCCTTAAGGCCCTGACCTTATCAGTTGTGTTGGATATACTTGAACATGGTCAGGATAATGGCCACGATCAGCACCGAGCCGGTGGTGACCACGAACAACCCGAACACCGTGGCCAGGCGCCGCAGCCAGGCGGCCGGGGCCCGGCGGGTGACGATCCGCTCCAGCTCGCCGGAGGCGACCAGTTGATCGTACTCGCGGGGACGCTCGTGCTTCAACTCCTCCAAGGGCACCGAGCCCACGAAGATCACCGGATCCAAGGGAAACTTCTCGGGCCGCAGGTGGGTGTTGTAGAAGTGGATGGTGAAGATGAAGCCCGCCGCCAGCAAGGCCTCGTCGCTGTGGATAATGGTGGCGATGTTGATCCAGTAGCCAGGAAACAAACGCGAGAACTGCTCCGGGAACCACAGGGCAAGCCCCGAGGAACCGATCACCGCGATGCCCCAGAAGACGGCCATGAAATCGAACTTCTCCCAATAGGTCCAATGCCCGTAATAGGGCCGCTTACCACCGAAGAACCACTTGAAGGTGCCGATCATCTCCTTCAAGTCGGTCAGGTTCGGCACCAGACCCTCGGGGTCGAAGATAAACTCAAACAGATCCTTGTCCGACTCCTTCCACGAGGTGTAAAGCAGGATCATGGTCAGGAAGAAGTAGAAGAAGGTGATCACGGCGCAGAAGCGGTGCAGCGCCCCCAGCACCTCAAATCCGCCGCCCACCCTGGCGATCCAGTCGGCCCAGGGCTCGGTGGCGAACTTAAGCGCCATGCCGGTGACCGCCAGGGTCAGGAAGCTTAAAATAATCAACAGATGGATGAACCGCTGAAAGACCGAAAACCTCTCGACGTACAATACCGGCGTTCTTGTCATGCTCGTAGCCTCTCTACAGAATGAATGAGATAAATTGACTCTCCCCTTGCCCGGCCAGGTGTCAGTGCGGATGCTGCTTGGTCATGGCCTTTAGTCTCTCGATGATCGAGCGCGGCACCCAGAGGATGGTGTGCAGGCCGAAGAAGGCGAAGGTGCCGACCAAGAGCCCGGTCATGGCCCAGAAGGTGTAGAAGAGATAGGGGTACTTGTCCTTGTCGGCGCTGGAGTGAGTGGCGTGGGTCAGGTAAGTGGTGAAGCTCTGGTTGGCATTAGGATGGCATTTGGAGCAGGTCTTGACGATATTGGCGGTGTTGATGGTGGAGCTGGGGTCCTGGGCCGGCATGATGTTGTGGGAGCCATGGCAGTCCGAGCACTTGGCGGTCCGCTCGCCGCCCTTGAGCAGGGAGGCCCGGCCGTGGTAAGTCTCCATGTAGGTCTCGGTCTTGTGCTCGTGGCAGTTGCCGCACTGCCTGGCGATAATCAGCCGGAAATCCCTCTGGTTCACCCTGGCGATCGAGTGGTCGGTATGGCAGTCGGTGCAGACCGGCAACTTCTTGTTGGTCTTGGTGACCAGGGGGCTGTGCACCGACTTCTGGAACTGCTCGGCGATGCCGACGTGGCACTTGCTGCACGTCTTGATGATGTTGTTGCGGTTGACGCTGGAGGCGGGATCGGAGGCCTTCTGGACATCGTGGGCGGTATGGCAACTGCTGCATACCGCGGTCACGATCAGACCATCCTCGAACAACCCCTTGCCGTGCACCGACATGGAGTAGTTGGTGGTGATGTTGTGCTTATTTAAATCATGGGTCTCGGTCATCTTCGAGCCTTCCTGATGACAGCGGCCGCAGGTGTAGGGGATGTTTAAGGGATAGGTGGTGGACTTGGGGTCGGTGGGCTTTAGGATATCGTGCTTGGAGTGGCAGTCGTAGCAACGGGGCGCGAACTTGTCGCCCTTGGCCATCGCCACCCCGTGGGCGCTCTTGGCGTATCGCTCGCCGATCTTATCGTGGCAAGCGGCGCAATCGACCGGCTTGAGCGGCACCGGGTGCTCGTCGCCCTTGACATCGGCGTCCACATGGCAGGAGAGGCAGCCGTTGTCGGCGTGGACCGTCTTCTTGAAGGCGTCGCCATCGATGTAGAGGCTGATCGTCTTACCGTCGTGCTGGGTGGTCATCGACTTGTCGCCGTGACAGCCCAAGCAGTCGTCGTTGGTCAGGGCCGAAACCCTGGCCGCCGAGATCGCGAGCAGGATGAGCAGGAAACCGACCGGCTTTCCGATCCTGGGAAGCAGTGTGTCCTTGTAGCGCATCGATGAAACCCTCCTTGCGGTTGAGATGAAGATGGATATGGCCTGCTATCTTTTTTAACTTTCCCCTTTATCTTTAATAAGATGTATGCGCCCAAAGGCGCCGGGCGGAAACAACTGGGAACATTTCCCCGGCCCTTACGACTCCCGATGCCGTCGCCGTGCGGCTTATGGTTGGAAGGTTATTGCTACTCGACGGCCTTTAATGACGCCAACCGGCGCGCAACGAAGCTTACCCAGCCCTGGAGCGACAGGCTCCGCCCCCCCTTTCACCAAGACTATTATCCAGCCCAGGAAAGGACTATGGTATTATGTCTGACCCGCCCCTGAAACGCAAGAAAAAATGAATGACCACTCATTTTTTTTAAGGGCGGGCCAGAACTGATGATCTCGCAAAAAGTTAGCCGATGGCTAAGCAAAAGGGCCGATATACAAGGCGCGGGGTGTGTTTGGCGAGTGAGGCCATACATATGGTATGCCGAACGAGCCAAACCGCCACGCGCCGCAGTAGATCGGCCTTTTTGCGACGCCATCAGAACTAGCCGGGAACCGGCACCGAAGGGAAGAGGGCATGGTTGGTGTGGGGGATGAACTTGGCGCCGGAGAAGCGAAGCATGAACTCCTGGTTGACGTTCAACTCCACATAGGTGATGGAGCGCATGATTTGCAGGCTGCGGCTGCGGGCCGCGCCACTGGCAAGGGTCAACTCCGCCCCGGCCAGGGAGCTGTTGCCGATCGGTTGATAGACCGAGAGCGGCAGGTCGGGCAGCATCCCCAGGGTGATGGCCCGGCGGGGGTCGATGTGGCGGCCGAAGGCCCCGGCCACGCAGATGCGGCTAAGCTCGGCGAAGTCCACCCCCACCTGGGCCGCGAGGGTGGAGAGGATGGCGTACATGGCGGCCTTGGAACGCATCAGGGCGTCGAGGTCGGCCTGCTCCAGGATCACCGCCCGGCCATCGGCAGCCTCCTCCCCTGGTACCACCACGTAGGACAGGCCGCTCTCACCCCGCCGCAGTCGCCTGGGGTCGGCGCCGGGCCTGAACTTGCCCCGCTGGTCGATGACCCGGCCCAGATAGAGCCCGGCCACCAGGTCGATGATCCCGGAGCCGCACAGCCCCCTGGGGGGCTGGTTGTCGACAGTCTGCCAGGAAATAGCCAGGGTGGCGGGATCGATGTCGAGGTGTTCGATGGCCCCCGGCCCGGCCCGCATCCCCATCCGGGCCACCCCGCCCTCCAGGGCCGGCCCGGCGGCCCCGGCGCAGGCGATCAGCCAGTCCCGGTTTCCCAGCACCACCTCGGCGTTGGTGCCGACGTCGATCAGCATCGCGGTCTTCTCCCCCTGATCCAGGCCGCTGGCCAGGATGCCGGCGATCAGGTCCCCCCCGAAATAGCTGCCCACCCCCGGCAGGACATAGACCGGGGCCGCCGGGTGGAGGGCGAGGTTAAGCTCCCAGGCCGCCGTCAGGTCTGGGGCGTTGACCAGGGGGATGTAGGGCTCCCGGCAGAGGTGGTGGGGATCGAGCCCCAGAAACAGGTGGATCATGGTGGGGTTGCCGGCCACGCTTAAGGCCCGGACCTCCTGGGGGACGATCCCGGCCTGGCGGGCCAGTCCCGTGGCCAGCTCGTTG
The DNA here is from genome assembly GCA_021789795.1 of Deltaproteobacteria bacterium. Lineage (GTDB taxonomy): Bacteria > Desulfobacterota > Desulfobulbia > Desulfobulbales > VMSU01 > VMSU01. The sequence goes on from JAJYJA010000039.1 coordinate 5,696, forward strand.
ATCGAGCCGATCACCGCCCCTTGCAGCTCGGATAGCCCCGCCCCCTGGCCGGCCTCGTGGATGCGGCTTAGGATGTCGTCGCCGAAGCGGATCTGACCGTTGAGGTGGTGACCCCGGGCCAGGCGGCGGCCGCTGGCGAGATCGAGCAGGGTCGCCTCCAGATAGGTGGTACCCAGGTCCAGGGCCAGGCCGGGCAGGACAGCCGGGGGCCGGGGCAGGAAATCGACCAGCTCCAGCCGGCCCTCGCCGTCGTTGACGATGGCGGCCCCCGAGAACCCCGCCTCCCGGAAGTTCGCGGCCACCCTTCCGGCCCAGCGCCAGGGCACGACCAGCGGCCCCTGGCCCAAGCCCTCCCGCAGGGCGCGCTTTAACCGGTCGAGATCGGCGGTGTTGTCCTTGAGGCTGGGGGGCGGGGCGGTGACCGGCAGGCAGCGGACGAGCGGCATGATGAGTTTCCGGTTGACTGGTTGTTAAAGGAAAGGTTAAAGAGCCACCAGGGCCCTTGGCGCGAGGGCGGCCCAACTTGCCGTTTCACGCCCTTTTACCCGTTATCAATAGCCCTTTTCAAGCACAAAGACAACCGCGAGCCGCCCTCTAAGCGCCATGCGTCAGCACGACTTTGCCAAATTCACCCAGGTGGGGATCGTCGGCCTGCCGCCCAGGTCCGTAATCGCTAGGCTCAACCAGGCGGGAGTGGCTATCCACGACCTGGACGCCCGGCTGGTCGAGGCGAACCTGGAGGGGATCTCGCCCTTGCTTCCCAAGGTCTATTGCGCCATCCTGCGCACCGTGGTCTTAAACGCCGTCAACTTGCAGCTCGACGCCATCTTCATCGATGTCGGGCCCGGCAAGTGCGACGGGGCCCTGCACGTGGCGACCATCCTGGAGGACACCCTCCCCCTGCCGGTGATCCGCGTCATAAACACCGACACCAAGGACTTCGGACACCCCCTCTGCCAGGCCCGACAAGACCTGACCGAAAAATTTTTGGCCATCACCGAGGGGGTGAAGCAGGCCCAGCCGCCCGTCATCCAACCCAAGCCCTGCAAGCCCAAGGCCGGATTCTGGGGGGTGCCGCCCCGGGATTTTTCCCTCCTCGCCCCCTTCCCGCCCGCCACCCACATCTACGGCTGGAGCCGCTGCCTGGAGAACAAGACCCCGGCCAACCAGGCGCTCGAGGCCTACTGCAACCCCCAGGTGCCCACCGTATTCTTCGCCCAATCCTTCTGCGCCAAGACCGCCCTGGCCAAATACCTGGCCCACCGCCACCCGTTGAGCCTTTACCTGGACGTGGATTTTAACGCCGGCGGCAGCGCCCTGGCCAAGGTGCAGGCCTTTCTCGAACTCTCCGGGGCCCTGGCATGATCGTCGGCGACTTCGGCACCTCTTACTGCAAGTTCCTCAACCTCGCCGAGGACGGCGGCCAACCCACCATCCTGGCCAGCAAGGAGTTGCCCGGCAACCTGCATGTCGATCTGGCCACCGGTCACAACGGCCGCCGCTTCGCCGACCGCTACGTCAACGAACTGATCGCCCTGGCCCGGGGCGGCGAGGCGATGATCGCGGAGCCCGACTACGTGCTGCTTGACTGCGGCAGCCGGGATCTGAAGTTCGTGGCCGTGGCCGGCGGCAAGCTGAAAGACATGGGCTGGAACACCGAGTGCGGGGCCTCGATGGGCTTCACCATCGAGCTCTTGGGCCGCTATTACGACCTCGACTTCAAGCGCCTGGACGCCCCGGAGACCACCTTCCCGGTGACCTGCGGGGTCTTGGGCATGAGCCACATCTTCGACGCCGTCATCGCCGGGATGCCGGTCTCCCAGGCAGTGGCCAGCCTGGTCAAGGGCATCGCCATCAACGCCCACCGCTTCTGCGGCTCGCCCGAGCGGCTCTACCTGTCCGGGGGGCTGGTAGACAACCCGGTGTTCGTGGCCAGCCTGCCCTGCGAGGTGATCACCCTGGGCCGCTTCCTGCTCCTGGCCGGACTGGCCCGGCAGGCGGGACGGGAGGCCGCGCCATGCCCGAGGTGAACTGCCTGGCCTGCCGCCACTTCTTCATCACCTACCGGCCCGACCATCCCTACGGCTGCCGGGCCCTGGGCTTCAAGTCCAAGGAGTTGCCCTCCCGGGTGGTGCTCGCAAGCTCCGGCCTTAACTGCCAGGCCTTCACCTCCAAGAACAAGGACGGCAAGCAGCGAGAGTCGCCGCCATGAGCCGGCCGGCGTCCCGATCTTTCTGGGCGGCGGGCGACGGACGGGGATGATGTTCAGCCTCATCCTCACCGCCGCGGCCAGCCTCTGCCAGCTCTACCTCTGCTGGCGGGCCGGCTCGGCATCGCTGTTTGGCCGGCACCTGCCCGCAGGCCTCCTGACCGCCGGGGGGCTGGCCCTATGGCTGATAATGGCGACGGGTTTTCTTTACGGCGTCAACCACGCCAACCCGCTGGCCAGGGTACTGGAGATGGCGGCCATGACCTGGCTGGGCTGTCTGTTCCTCTTGACCTCCTCCCTGCTGGCGGTGGAGCTGATCACCGGGGGTGGCTGGCTGCTGCCCGACCTGGCGCCACCACTGCGGGCCCTGGCCCTGCTCGCCGGACTGATCCTCTCCGTCCTGGCCCTCTACCAGGGGAACCGGGCCCCGGTGGTGGACAGCTTCGAGGTCACCCTCCCCCGCCTGCCGGCGGCCCTGGACGGCACGGTGGTGGTGGTCATGTCCGACCTGCACGTCGGCAACCTCACCGGCACCGGCTGGCTGGCGGCCCGTATCGAACAGGCGCGGCGGCTTAAGCCCGGCCTGGTGCTCCTCTTGGGCGACACCTTCGAGGGCCACGGCGGCCTGCTTCCCCCGCCGCTCGCCAGTGAGACCCTGCGGGGCCTGCGCGCCCCCTTGGGCGTCTTCGGGGTGGCGGGCAACCACGAGTTCTACGGCGATGTGGCAAAGACCTTGCAGGCCCTTGAGCAAGGCGGGGTGCGGCTGCTGCGCGATTCCTGGGTGGAGGTGGCGCCGGGCCTGGTCTTGGCCGGGGTCGAGGAACGCTCCTTCAGCCGCGACCCCGCCGCTGGCCGGGGCCGGATCACCAAGGCCCTGGCCGGCTGCCCGCCTAAGGCCTGCGTCATCCTCCTCTCCCACAAACCCCGGCACCCCAAAGAGGCGGCCCGCTGCCGGGTGGAGCTGATGCTCTCCGGCCACACCCACGGCGGCCAGCTCTGGCCCTTCAACTACCTGGTGGGCTATTTCTTCCCGCTTCTGGCCGGGCGCTACCGGGTGGACGGGATGCCGGTGATCGTCAGCCGGGGGGCCGGCACCTGGGGGCCACCCATGCGGCTCTGGCCGCCGGGCGAGATGGCGCGGATCGTCCTCCACGCGGCCCCTAAAGGCCAGCGCAATCCTTGATTGCCAGTTAAGTTGGCAGGATGGTATAAACAGAGCTAACGGACAACCGTTGATGATCTGTAACTATTCAGCCGATGCCAATTCTGCGGAACTAAGCTGGATAGTTGCGATGATCTCGCCCCCCAAGGTAGCCGATGCCCAGGCAAGAGGGCCGGCAGACAGACAAGACGCGTTGAGGCCATACATCTCGTGCCCAACAAGCCAAACCGCCCGTCGCCGCCGCAGATCGGTCTTTTGTGCGACCTCATCATAACCTTGGCCAACCCCGGGAGGAACCAGCCGAGATGACCGACAACAGCAACGATCTGCCGCTCCCGAGAACACTTAAGGTCGGGAAGACCACCGTCGGTCTGGTCGGCCTCGATCGGGCCCTGGCCAAGGTCTTGGCGCCGGAGGAGCTTAATCTCTCGACGGCGGCGGAACGGGTCTATGCCGAGATCGAGGCCCAAAACTATATCCCCCCCGGGGCCGCCTCCTCCTACCGCCAGGCCCTGGCGGACGAGATAGGGCGGCTGCGGGGCGGCCAGGCGACCGGGCCTGGGCACCTTGAGGTTCGCATCCTGGGGCCAGGTTGCGTGTCCTGCAACAACTTACAGCGGCTGGTGATCGAGACCGTGGCGGCGCGGGGGCTGGTCGCCGATGTCTTCCAGGTGCACGACTTAGACGAGATCGGCCGCTTCGGGGTGATGCAGACCCCGGCCCTGGTGATTAACGGCCAGGTTAAAAGCGCGGGCCGCCTGCCCAGTCCGGCCCAGATCGAGGGCTGGCTGCTGGCCGCCGTCGAGGGCTGAAGCATCGCCGGCCCGGCCTGGGCCTGGCCTTGCAGCCCAAAGGCCAGGAAGGCCTGTGGGCGAACATACAACCTGCGAAACGCCATGGAAAAACTAGCTAAAATAAAGCCGTTTATCTTTTGGATCGCGGCCTTGGCCCTGGTCGGATTCCTGGCCAAGAGGGCGCTGTTCACTCCGCCCCAGGTCAGTCTGGTGCGTCTTGCCCGACGCGACCTGACCGCCCAGGTCTACGGTAACGGCACGGTGGAGGCCAAGGTGGTGGTGGGGGTGTCGAGCCGGATCACCGGCCGCATCACCCAGGTCCTGGCCGATCAGGGGGATCGGGTCAAGGCGGGCCAGCTCTTGGCGAGGCTGGAGGACGACGACTTCGCGGCCCAAGTCGCCCAGGCCCAGGCCGAGCTTAGCCGGGCGCGGGCCGAGACCCGGGCCGCGGAGGCGGGCCTTAACCAGGCCAAGGCCAGCCTGCGGCTGGCCGCCAAGAACGCCCAACGGTTCCGAGCCCTGGTCAAGGACGACCTGGTCTCCCGGCAGGAGGCCGAACAGTACGACACCGCCGACGCGGTGGCCAGGGACGAGGCGGCTCGCCGCCAGTCGGAGCTGGAGGCGAGCCGCATGGCGGAGGCCGCGGCCAGGTCGGCGGTGGCGCTGGCCGCAAGCCGGCTCGCCGACACCCGCATCCTGGCCCCCCAGGACGGGATCATCGTCAGCCGCGACCTGGAGCAGGGCGGCACCGTGGCGCCGGGGCTCTCCATCTTCACCCTGGCCGATCCGGCCCTGGTCTGGGTCAAGGCCAACGTGGACGAGGCCATGCTGCCGGGGGTGGCGGTGGGCCGGCCGGCCACCATCAGCCTCCGTTCGGAACCTGGCCGCGATTTTCCGGGCCAGGTGGCGCGACTGGGCCGCCAAAGCGACCGGGTGACCGAGGAGCTGGAGGTGGACGTGGCCTTCACCCCGGCGCTTCCCGGCTTTCGTCTGGGCGAGCAGGCCGATGTCCTGATCGTCTCCGCCAGCAAGGACGGGGCCCTGGCCCTGCCGTCCGCGACCGTGAACAGCCGGGGCGGCAAACGGGGGGTGTGGCGGGTACAGGGGGACGGCCGGATCCTTTTCACCCCGGTCGTCTGCGGAATCGAGGATCGAGCGGGGTTTACCGAAATCGTCTCCGGCCTGCCGGCGGACGTCCCGGTGGCCCTGGCCCCGGCCCCGGCAATGGCCAAGTTCCAGGACGGCCTGAAGGTGCGGGTGAAATGAACCTCGCCCTGCGCGACATCCGGCATCACCGGGGCCGCTTCGTCCTCACCTCCATCGGCCTGGGCCTGCTCCTGGGGGTGGTGATCAGCATGGGCGGCATCTACCGGGGCCTGGTGGCGGACGCGGTGGCCATCCTGCAATCCACCGGCGCCGACCTCTGGGTGGTGCAGCAGAACACCAACGGCCCCTTTGCCGAGAGCTCCCGCATCCAGGAGGATCTGCGCTACCGGATCGCCGCCGTGCCGGGAGTGGCGCAGGCCGCGCCCCTGTCGTTCCAGTCGGTGCAGATCGAGCGCCGGGGCAAGCCCTTCCGTTTCTTCCTGATCGGCTACGACTACCGTCCCGGCCTCGGCCTGGGCGGCCCGCCGGCCTTAATCGCCGGGCGGCCCATCGCCCAGAAGCACTACCAGATGGTGGTCTCCCAGGCCATGAACATGCCGCTGGGCGACACCATCCACTTGGGCCTCCACGACTACACGGTGGTGGGGATCACCGGCAAGCTGGTCTCCTCAAGCGGCGACCCGGTGGCCTTTGTCACCCTGGCCGACGCCCAGGACATCCAGTTCAAGCAGGAGAACAACGCCATCCGCAACGACCGGGCCCGGCTCGCCGCCTGGGTGGCGGCCCGGCCGGGTCTGGGGGCCGGCCAGGAGCGGCTGCTCAAGGCCAGCCTGGCCGGGCTGACCGAGTCCACCCACACGGTGAACACGGTAGTGGCCCGCCTGGCGCCAGGCGCCGAGCTGGGCCGGGTTCAGGCCGTCATCGGGCGCTGGAACCACCTGCGGGCCCTCTCCACCGAGGAGCAGGTCGAGATCCTGACCAAGGGGATGATCGAGAAGGCCCGGATGCAGCTGGGGATGTTTCGGGTCATCCTGCTCGTCATCTCCGGGGTCATCATCTCGCTCATCATCTACACCTCCACCCTGGACAAGATCCGGGTCATCGCCACCCTGAAGCTGATCGGCTCCCAGAACCGGGTGATCGTGGCCATGATCCTGCAACAGTCACTGCTCATGGGGCTGATCGCCTACTTCACCGGCTATGTCCTGGTGCGCCTGACCCACAAGAACTTTCCCCGCCGCATCGAGCTCGTGCCCCTCGACTTGCAGGTCTTGTTCGTGATCGTGCTCGTTATCTGCACCGTGTCAAGCCTGGTGGGGATCAGAAAGGCGATGCGGGTCGATCCGGCGGAGGCCCTGGGCGGCTAGGCATGTTCGCGGTCGAAATCGCGCATCTGACCAAGGTTTACGGTCAGGGTGAGACCAAGGTGGTGGCCATCGCCGACGCCAGTTTCCAGGTCGTGCCCGGCGAGCTGATCGCCATCCTGGGACCGTCCGGCTCCGGCAAGACCACCCTTTTGACCAGCATCGGCCTAATCAACGAGCCCAGCCAGGGCCAGGTGGTGATCGACGGTCAGTTGCTGGCCGACGACGGCTGGCTGCCGGGGGTGGATTTGAAAAGGGTGCGGCGGGAGAAACTGGGGTTCATCTTTCAACACCACAACCTGATCCCCTTCCTCACCGCCCTGGAGAACGTGATGGTGGCCCTGGAGATCAACGGCCACTCCCGGGCCGCGGCCAAGGCCCGGGCCCTGGAGCTACTCGCCGCCTTGAACCTGAGCCGCAGGCCCCACAACTACCCCGCCGCCCTCTCCGGCGGCGAGGCGCAGCGGGTGGCCATCGCCCGGGCCCTGGCCAACCGGCCCAAGGTCATCCTGGCCGACGAGCCCACCGCCGCCCTGGACACCGAAAACGGCAAGAACGTCATGGCGATGCTCAAGCAAATCGCGGTGGAGAACCGCTCCGCGGTGCTGGTGGTCACCCACGACCAGCGGATGGTGGAGGGCTTCGACCGCATCTTCGAGGTGCGGGACGGACGGATCGTCAAGGAGAGCAAGGGCTGGAAGGTCGAGGGCCTGGCCGCCGCCGGCGCCTAGGACTGGGCGGCCCTGGTCTTGAGCTGGGAGAGGACAAGAAACACCGCCAGCAGGGCGATGGTGTTCAAGGGCGCGAGCCAGTAAGGGAAGTGCCGGCCAAAGGACTCCAGGATCATCACCAGGCCCAGGAAGCCGATGGAGTACATGGCGCCGTTTTTCAGGTAGTCGAAGCGGGCGATCAGGTCCAGGCCCCGGATGGTCGCCTCCCGCACCACCAGGGCGCCGATGCCGTTGCCGATCAAGATCATGGGCACCGAGATGGTGAAGGCGAAGGCCCCCACCACCCCGTCGATAGAAAACGAGGCGTCCAGCACCTCAAGGTACAGGATCTTGCTCCAGGCGCTAAGGTGCGAGTCGGTCATCAGCCGGCGTTCCTGGTCCTCGGCGTTCTTCTTGAAGCCGTCGGTGATAAAGAACATACTGGCCCCGATGGAGGCCGAAAGCGCCAGGATGGGGTCGGTCTTGACGGCGAAGTAGATGGTCAGGGTCAGGAGCAGGGAGGAGAAGGCGTAAAACCAGACCCCGCGCCGGTGGATGAAACGCTCGGCCCGGAAGGCGTAATACTTCTCCTCGAGAAAGAGCCAGGCGAGCGACACCAGGGTCAGATACACCCCGCCGCCTAAGAGCAGCAGGGGCTTGGAGCGTTCCACGTACCCGTGGATCCGGGGATCGCCGGAAAAGACAAAGCCCACGATCTCGGCAAACGACAGCCCCGGGTTGACCAGCCAGACGATCAGGAAGGGCAGCACCCCGCGCACCACCACCACCGCCAGCAGCAGCCCCCAGACCAGGAAGATGCGGCGGAACCGCTCGGGCAGGGTCTTGAGGACGTGAGCGTTGACGATGGCGTTGTCGATGCTGGAGATGACCTCGAAGACGACCAGCCCCAGGATGATGATGACCTTGCTCAGCATGTCCGTACCGGAGGATTAGGGATTATGACCACCCAAAACACCAAGTTAGCCGCGCCCCTTACGGCTGTCAAGCGGCATTCGCGCCTTACTGACCGCCACGACCTCCCGTCATGCCCGATCTGACCGCCACCGGGCCGGGGGCCGCGGCCTTGGCCTGCTTCCTCCTCTCCTACCTGGCGGTGGCCCTGGAGGAGCGGCTGCGCCTGGCCAAAAGCAAGCCGGTCATGCTGGCCGGCGGCCTGATCTGGGCGCTGGTGGCCATCGCCTACCGAGGGGCCGGGCTGCCGGCCCAGGCGGCGGGGGAGGCCTTTAGGCACGCCCTGCTCGAGTACGCCGAGCTGCTGCTCTTCTTGCTCGCCGCCATGACCTACATCAACGTCCTGGAGGAGCGCCAGGTCTTCTCCGCCCTGCAAGGCTGGCTGAACCGCCGGCGCTTTTCCCGGCGGGCGGTCTTCTGGCTCACCGGATTTTTGGCCTTTGTCATCTCGCCCCTGGCCGACAACCTGACCACCGCCCTATTCCTGGGGACGGTAGTGATGGCGGTGGGCGGAGACGAGCGGCGCTTCATCACCCCCGCCTGCGTCAACCTGGTGGTGGCGGCCAACGCCGGCGGGGCCTTCTCCCCCTTCGGCGACATCACCACCCTGATGGTCTGGCAGCAGGGGAAGGTGGAGTTCGGGGAATTCTTCCACCTTCTCCCGCCCGCCCTGGTCAACTGGCTTCTGCCCGCGCTCATCATCTCCCTGGCGGTGCCCGCCACCCAGCCCCGGCCTCAGGCGGGAAAGGTGATGATGCGGCGGGGCGCGAGGCGGATCATGCTGCTCTTTCTACTCACCATCGTCACCGCCGTATCCTTTCAGAACCTCCTGGGCCTGCCGGCGGCGGCGGGGATGATGCTCGGGCTTTCGTGGCTGGGCCTCTTCGTGTACTACCTGCGGATGAGGGAACGGCGCTTCGACGGCCTGGAGTCCGTCCTGGGCGAGGATGGACTGGAGGGTCGTCCGGCGGGCGCGGCCCACGACCGGGGGCCGCTCGAACTCAGGCGTCAGGTGGCCAGGGTGGAGTGGGACACCCTGCTGTTTTTCTACGGGATCATGCTCTGCGTGGCCGGGGTGGGACAATTCGGTTATCTGGCGGCCCTCTCCCGGACGCTCTATCTCCGTCTGGGGCCGACCTCGGCCAACGTCATGGTGGGGATCCTCTCCTCGGTGGTGGACAACATCCCGGTAATGTTCGCGGTGCTGACCATGAACCCGGTCATGGCCCACAGCCAGTGGCTGCTGGTCACCCTGACCGCCGGGGTGGGCGGCAGCCTGCTGGCCATTGGCTCCGCCGCCGGGGTGGGGTTACTGGGGCTGGGGCGGGGCCGTTACACCTTCGCCTCGCACCTGCGCTGGACGCCGGTGGTGGCCCTGGGCTACGCCGCCAGCGTCTATCTCCATCTGCTGGTGAACAGCGCCCTGGGTCAATGACCTGGTGACGCCCTCGGCTACCTTCTTGCGGAGATCAGCAACGATAACCGGTTCCGGTGGCGTGACGCACGGTAGGGGCGACCGACCGGAGCCCCTACGCCGGATTCAGAACCTATTTTAGGAGGCGCTTATGCGAAGGTTGATTGCGGGTTTGGCTTTGGTGGCCGTGCTGCTGGCCGGGGCGGGGGGGGCTTGGGCCTTGAGCGGACAGCTCAACATCAACACCGCCGGGGCTGGTGACTTCCAGAGACTGCCGGGGATCGGCAAGTCCCGGGCTCAGGCCATTGTCCGCTACCGCCGGCGGCTGGGGGGATTTTCCAGCCTCGACGACCTGCGCCGGACACCCCACCTGAGCGCCGCCGCCTTCCAGGCCATAGCGCCTTATCTCGCCCTCTCCGGCGCCACCACCCTGGCGGGCGACAAACCGGCCTCGCCCGTGGCCCGGCGGGGGACGGCAGCCCCCGCCCCGGTCCCGGCGATCGGCGTCCAGCCGGGCGAGGTCCGGTTGCTTACCGATCGGGCTTATTTCCCGGCGCTGCACAGCTTAATCGAGCACGCCTACGGCGATATCGAGGTGGTGATGTTCCTGTTTAAGACCACCGCCTCGCCCCGCAACCAGGCCAATCTGCTGGCCGAAGACCTGATCGCCGCCCGCGCCCGGGGGGTGACGGTCTCGGTGCTGCTTGAAAAATCGGACTACGACCAGGAATTGAACCGGGAGAACACCAGGGTGGGGGCCAGGCTGGCCCAAGCGGGGATCCACGTCCGTTTCGACAGCCCGAACACCACCACCCACGCCAAGGCGGTGGTCATCGATCACCGCTACTGCCTGGTCGGCAGCCACAACTTCACCGGCGCCGCCCTGGAGTACAACCACGAGGCCTCGCTGCTGGTGGACAGCCCCTCCCTGGCCGGGCAACTGCTGGACTACATGGCCAATATCCAATAACCGCCCGGCCGCCGGCAACGGATTCTTCTCCCTGACGGATCAGCCCGCACGCTATCGTCTCGCGCTCGCCACCCAAGCCCGGGCCTCGTCCCGGGTGGGCAGCCGGCCCACGCACTTAACCTGGCCGTCCACCACCACCGCCGGGGTGGAAAAGACCCCGTGCTTGGCGATCTGCTGAAAGTCGGTGACCTTGTCCA
>JAJYJA010000040.1 GCA_021789795.1 Deltaproteobacteria bacterium
CGGAACTCCGGGGTGTAACGCTGTTGTTTTTTCATTGACACTCCTCCTTCTTGGCTATTTTACCAAGCGAGAGTGTCCATTGTCACCAGGATACCTCAGGCCTCGCCGTAACGGTTGCACCGGCCAAAACGCTGAACCAGTGACGACCAGGGTGCAAGTTCGGTAAAAAGCGCCCGGCTCGTCATGTCCACCCCGGCCTCCACGGCCTGGGTGGCGACAACGATGCGCCCGGCCCCATCTGCGGATGTGGTTTTGCCCAGTGTGTCGTTGAGACGTTTCCTTTCCTGCGGACGGAACCGGGCATGGATCAGCATGATCTCGGCGGCGGGTTTATGGCTATCTAGTTCCTGGGCAAGTTGTTGCGCCCTTTCCACCGTGTTCAGGACGACCAGGGTATTGGTGCCGGCACGATGCCAACTCAGTATTTCTGTGGCCAGCGATTGGGCATACGCCTTGGCGGATTGCTTATGATTGTCAGCGGTGAGAGCTGTCAAGGCCTTGGTTAGACGCTTGATGGCGGCCCATCGTTCCTTTACCTGCGGAATTTCCTGTTCCCCAGTAATGAGCTTGTGGTGTCGGGCGGTATCCAAGTGGATACGCATATCAACCGTTGCGAGCCAGGTGATGTTGATTGTGGCGGACATCCAAAGGCTACGACTCGGACGGGCAAGCCGAAAGCGCCGGCGAAACGCCTCCAACTGCGCCGAGGTGGCAAGACCCGCGCCCATGAGCTGAATTTCGTCGAACACCCACAGTGCGTCGTTGTGAAGCAGGCCAAAATGCACTGGCCACTTGTAACGGCTCATCCCATAGCCGCGCATGAGCGCCCGTGAAAGGAGCATATCCTGGGTGCCAATCAGGATGGCGTCCTGTTCTGGATGCGATTCCCACTCCTCCTCCACCTCGCCACCCATGAGCAGATAGACGGCTGGCGTTTTCAACCCCTCTTGTTGGAACACGGCCGCCACGCGTCCGAGCCAGGTTTTGACATTCGCCTGGGTCTGCTCCACCAGCACCCGCATGGGCAGACAATAGATCAAGCGCCTTGGGGTGTCTTCATCGCGATGCAGCCTCTTCCAGAGCCAAGCAACCACCACAGCGGCCGTCTTGCCCAGGCCGGTCGGAATATCGAGGATGTCCGGCCAGGGTTCCGTGCCCAAGCTTTTCTGGTAGTAAAAGGCGGATTGCTCGGTTGCGGCTTGAAAAAAAGCGGCATAGTTATGCGAGTCATTCATCACTGCTGGTGCCTCCATCTTTTTCGTCAGTACTTGATGGGTTTCGCTACGCTTCACCCATCCTACGGGATTTATTTTGCGCCATATTACCCCACCCCCACCTCCAGCACCAGCGACTCCCAGGGCGGGGCGTCCGGGTTGACCTCGACCACCCTGGCCACCACCCGGCGACCGCTGTCCATGAGGTTTGCCGGGATCTCGTTCAGCCGCCGGGGCAGGTAGCCGAGCTTGACGCCACAGCCGGCATGGACGGCGATGGCCAGCTCGTCGTGGGAATTTTCCGGCTCCCGGCGCAGGGTCAGGGGCTGGCCGGGCCGCAGTTGGGCCAGACTAACCGGCCCCACGTGGTACTGCACCCCGGCCACCGTGCATAAGCACAACGGCACGGACGGCACGGCCTTCTGGACGGCGGCGTAATCCTCGTCCGCCCCCTTGCGGAAAAACAACGTGCCGACACAGGCGGCTGCCAGTTGCAGGAAATTTCGTCTGTCCATCATGGTGCTCACCGTCAGGTTGAATTCCAGGGGCCAGGACGCCTGGATGACGCGCCGGCCGGCCGGCAGAGCTGCCGCCCCTCCCCCCTCGCGGTCGAGGCAGAAGCCCCGACCCTCATCTCCTGTCCGCACTATACCAGGGCACCCTGGTCAACCAGTGTCCACCTTCCGATTTTTTTTTAGCGCCCGTACAAAGTGACCATGGCCGCCACCTCGCGCCGGATCTCCTCCCGCAGGGCCGCCGGCTCCAGCACCTCCACCCCGGCCCCGAACTGCATCACCTTGAGCTTGATCTCCCGCAGATCGGCCACCGGCAGGGAAAGCACCAGGCTGCCGTCATCCGCCTCCCGCATCTCCTGCCCTGGGTGCCAGACCTGCTCCCGGAGCCAGCGGGCCCGCTCCGGGCTGAAGCGCAGGATGACGGGAAAGGTCTCCTCACCCTGGAAAATGCCGAAGGCGTCGTGCAACATGTAGCGCCAGGCCGCCGGCGGCTGGGGCGCAAACGACTCGCCAGTCCCGACCGCCTCGTCCATCCGCGCGAGATAAAACCGCCGCCACTGCCGGCGCAGGGTGCACCAGGCGAGCAACACCCAACTGCCCATATAGTGCTGGAGATGGTGGGGATGGACGGTACGCTGGGTCGGCAGCTCGCCCAACGGCGAGCGATAGCGGAAGGAGACCGCCTGGCGGGCCAGCAGGGCCGTCATCAGCATCTGAAAGGTCTGGGCCTGGCCGGGACTGTAGCCGTGCCAGACCGCGGAAAAGGCCTGGTCGATGAAGGGCTCGCTCAGGCCGATGGCGCTGGTGCTGGCGAACAGCTTGCGGCCGAAGCGGCTGATCGCCCGGCTGATGGCGCCGCCGGCACTGCCAGCGAGCAGTTTCTTGGCCACCAGGATGGCCAACAGCTCCTCCTGGCTGACCTGAAAGGCCGGCAGGGCGAAAGAGTTATCCTCGTAGTAATAGCCCTTGCGGGAGGGATGGTAGGCCAGGGGGGCGCCCAGCATGTCGGCCATGAAATCGATGGCCCGACGGGCCGTCTTCTCCGAGATCCCGAACTCCTGCACCAGATTACCGGCGTTAGGGTAGCGCCCTCGCCGAATCTGGCCGTCAAACCATAAATACCGTTCATACTGCAAGTGATCCCCCATGTCGTCACCTCCACTGGGCCAAGCATGATGGTTATCTTTAAAGTCCGTTACCACCAACCACTAAAACACGACCCTGACTTTTATCCCACCAAAAACCCACTGTCGGATAGCCCCCCGGACGGCAGACCATGGGGGGCGCCAACAGGGACGCGACGGCGCATTGACAATCCCCGCCAAAGGTGCTTGAGTTGGGTGCCGCTACCGGGCGGCGGCACGTCCAGCCCAACCTCAACGCCATCATCCATGCCCACCCCCTACCGATTGCCGATTGCCCCGGCCTCTGGCCGGCCAGCACCTTGCCCTTGATGCCGCCGGCTGACAACGCCATGACCAACGTCCGCTCCCGCCTCGCCCCCACCCCCAGCGGCTATCTGCACGCCGGCAACGCCTTGAATTTCCTCTTCACCTGGCTTATGACCCGGACGGCGGAAGGCCGGCTGCGGCTGCGCATCGACGACGCCGATAACGAACGGACGCGACCCGAGTTCGTGGCCGACATCTTCGCCCAGCTCGACTGGCTCAAGCTTTCCTGGGACGAAGGCCCCTCCGGGCCGGACGACTTCTTCGCCCGCCACTCCCAGCTCCTGCGCCGCGACCGCTACCGGGAACTGCTCGCCCGGCTGGCCCAGGCCGGGGATCTTTTCTCCTGCGCCTGCTCCCGGCGGCAGCTCCAAGAGCAGGCCGGCTCTCGTCTTCACCCCGGCAACTGCCGGGAACGGCTAAGTCTGGTCCCCGGCCAGCCGCTACGCGTCCGGGTGCCGGAAAACACGGAGGTCGAGGTGAACGGGCAGACCGTCGCCCTGGGGCGGCTGATGGGCGATTTCGTCATCTGGCGGCGCCACGGCCTGCCCGCCTATCAACTGGCAAGCCTGGCCGACGATCTGGATTACCGGATCAACCTCATCGTCCGGGGGCAAGACCTGATCGAATCCACCGCCGCCCAGCTCTTTCTCGCCGACCGGCTGGGGGAGACAGACTTCGCCCGCGCCACCTTCGTCCATCATCCCCTGCTGGCCAGCCCGGAGGGCGGCAAGCTCTCCAAATCGCACCAAGCCCTGTCCCTGCGCCACCTGCGCGAGGCCGGCGTCCAGCCCACGGAGATCTACCGCTTGGCCGCCCGGCAGTTGGGCATAGCGTCCCCGGCCATCACCGGTCTCTCCGACCTGTTGACCGCCTTCCGGCAGCAGACGGCCCAAGGCGCCAATGTTTTATTTCAAGACCTGACCCCAAAATAGGTCCGCGACACTCCTTTAAGCCGGGATAAGGAGCTGCCAATCTGGGGGGAGCAAAACGGGATGCAAGCCTATCTGCTGGCACAACTCGATGATTTCCTTGGCGGAACAGTTGAGCGACTGGCTGTAAAGCCTACGGGCCAGGAACTCCTCGCGCTCGGCGGCGATGAAGCCGGATAGCAGCTCCCGCATCTCCGCCGCCACCGGGCCGGGATCGATGCCCTCCCGCTTGCAGAAACGACGCATCCGCCCCCAGTTGACCAGACAGCGGGCCAGGCCCCGGTAGTGACCCTGGCCCCGGTTGGCCAGGGTCAGATCGCGGACAATGATCCGCCTATACCCCTCGACCACCGCCAGTTTAAGTCGCCGCGCCTCCTCTGCCGACGGCTCGCGACCCAAGCCATCGGGGTCGTGGCGCAAGAAGTAAAGGCAGCCGTGCATGGCCACCTCGGGCAGCTCGCCGCCATTTTCGATGAGCAAGACCTCGTCGTCAATGACCAGGGTGGGGTCGTCAGACATGACGGAAGGGGGAAGAAGGGAACCGCGGGCAACCAACAAACAAGGCCAAGGCCGACTTTAGACGACGATCGGATCGCCGGCCTTGGCCTCGCCGCCCTGGATGACCCTGGCGAACAGGCCCTCGCGGGGCATGATGCAGTCGCCGGTGGCCTTCTTGATGGCGCAACCGGCGTTGTGGCACTCCTTGCCGATCTGGGTGATTTCGAGGATCACAGAGGCGCCGATCCGCAGCCGGTCGCCGATCTTAAGGCGCGTGAGGTCAAGGCCGCGGGTAATGATATTTTCGGCGAAGGCCCCGTTCTTCAAGCTCGGCAACACCCGCTTGACGTTGTCGATCGACTCCCCGGCCAGGAGCGACACCTGCCGGTGCCAATCGCCGGCATGGGCGTCCTCCTCCAGGCCCCACTGAGTCTTAAAGAGCACCTTGGGTTGCTCCCGCTTGACCATCCCCTTCTTCGCGCTGGTACAGACCGCCTCCACGTGCGCCATCGTCATCCTCTCCTTAAATTCCAGCTAAATGATGGGTTGCGCTGCGCTCCACCCATCCTACTGACTGACTGGATAGTTACCATTCCAGTTCGCATTCAAAACAAATACACCTCGACCACCTGACCGGGAGCAACCCGCTGCTCCGGCTCCAGCACCAGGTAGCCAAAGGCCCCGGTGAGCGAGGTGAGCATGTGCGAGCCCTGCCGTTCGGCGCTGGCCACCAAACAATCCCCAGAGGCGGAACTGGCCAGGCGCCGCACCCTAAGCAGGGCGGGCCGCTGGCCGGGATTCGCCATCTCCTCCCCGGCCAGGGCGCGGGCCGTGGGCCAAGCGAAGGGCTGGCCGGAGAGGGCGGCTATCGCTGGCCGCACGTAGTGGACAAAGCACATGAAGGCCGAAACCGGGTTGCCCGGCAGGCCAAAGAGCAGGGTGTCGCCCCGGCGGGCCAGATAGAGGGGCTTGCCAGGCCGCTGCCTAACCTTCCAGAACAGCGGCGCAAAGCCGTTTTCCTCCGCCGCCGCCTTGACGTGATCGTGACGGCCCACCGAAACCCCGCCCGAGCAGAGGATAAGCTCCGCCTGGGCCTCGGCGATGGCCTCGACCGTGGCCCGCCGGTCGTCGATGACCCGGCGGGTGGAGACCAGCCGCGCCCCGGCCTGCCGCGCCGCCGCGTTGAGCATGATCATGTTCGAGTCCCGGATCTGATGGTCGGCGATGGCCCCGCCCGTTGCCATCAATTCCGAGCCGGTAACCAGCAGGGCCACGGCGCAAGGACGAAACACCCTGACCCGCTCGATGCCCACCGCGGCCAGCAGCGCCGCCTGAGGGGCCGAGACCCGCGCCCCCCGTCGGAGCAGAAGGTCGCCGGGCCCAAACTCCTCGCCCCGGCGGCGGACATCCTGGCCCTGTCGCCTGGCGGCCCGCACCAGCACCATCTCCCCCTCCTCCCCGGCATCCTCGACCCTAATCACGGTGTCGGCGCCCTCGGGAAGCATCGCCCCGGTGCTGATCCGCGCCGCCTGCCCCTTGCCCACCGGGCCTGCCAAAGGCGCCCCGGCCCGGCTCTCTCCGACGATGGCCAGACGGACCGGCCGCGACGGGGCCGCCGGCCGGACATCCTCCCAGCGCACCGCATAGCCATCCATGGCCGAGTTGGTGTAGCGCGGCGAGGGCTCGGGGGCCAGGAGGTCATCGGCGAGCGCTAGGCCCAAGGCCTCTTCCAGGGGACGTTCCTCCACCGCCGGGGCCGGGAGGTTCTCCCTGAGCACGGCCAGCGCCTCGGCCATCGAGATCATGACCCGCCCCGCCCCGGCTTCTTGGGGGCGCCCTTTTCGTCGTGACCCTTGCCCGCCATCATCGGGAAGATGTGAAGCAGGCCGGGGAATAGGGCCTGCAGGCTCTCCAGCGCCCCCCGCGAGCTGCCGGGCAGGTTGACGATCAGACAGCCGCCCCGCAGCCCGGCCTCGCCTCGGGAGAGCATGGCGTAAGGCGTCCGCTCCTTGCCGTGCCGACGGATGGCCTCGATCACCCCCGGCACGGCGCGGTCAAGCACGGCGAGCGTCGCCTCCGGGGTGACATCCCGGGGGCCCAAGCCGGTGCCGCCGGTGGTGAACACCAGTTGAAAGCCCTCCTCGTCGGCCAGCTTCTTCAAGCGGCCGGAGATGATCTCCCGGTCGTCGGGCAGGATCTCGTAGCAGTCCACCGTCACCGGCTGCCCGGCCAGAAACTCGGCGATCACCTTGCCGGATTTGTCCTCCCGCTTGCCGGCGTGGGTGGAGTCGGACATCACCAGGATGGCGGCCTTGATCGGGGCGGCAAAACGGTCGGCAAAATCCGTCTTGCCGCCCCGCTTCTTCACCACCCGGATCTCGCCCAGGGCCAGGGTCTGATCGAGCGGCTTGAGCATGTCGTAGGCGTTGAGCAGCGCCCCGGTGACGGCGGTGATCGCCTCCACCTCCACCCCGGTCTTCCACACCGAGCGCACCTCGGCCTCGACCCGCAATCCCCGCTCGTGGGGCTCCAGCCGCACCTCCACCCAGTCGAGTGGAATGGGGTGACAGAAGACGATCAACTCGCTCGTCCTTTTCGCGGCCATGATCCCGGCGGCGCGGGCCACCTCCAGGACATCGCCCTTGGGCACGGTTCTATCGAACACCTTGGCCAGCACCTCCGGGGCGCCGAAGAGAAAGCCCTCGGCCAAGGCGTAACGCAGGGTATGAAACTTGGGGCTGACATCGATCATGGTCTCTTTCCCTTAGTCCCTAGTATTTTTTTAAGAGGCCCCGCCATCGGGACGCCAAGCCGCCGGGCCAAACGCCCACTCTTTTAACAACCTTTTCGGTAGAATTAAAGACCCAGGGCCGTTTTTTTTACCCGCCGCCAAGGGCGGGCGAACCAAAGCCGCCTCCCCGCACAACTCCTTGCATTTTGGCCGCTAACCGCTTATAACGCCAAAGTCGCTCCCGTCCCGCGGGCGCTCCGCCACGCCTTAACAAGTCTCCAGCCAGACCGGCCGCCAATGGCTTATATCTATCGCCCGATATTCTTTCTGCTGCTCACCCTGAGCTATGCCCTCCTTCCCGGCCTTGGCCAGGCCCAAACCGACCAGGCCCCGCCTCCCGCCCCGGCGGACGCCGCTTCCCAGACCGTCGCCCCGCCCTCCGGCAAGCCTGGCGGGCTGGAATCCCTTGACTCCACCGGCAAGGAAACCGCCAAAAGCTCCGCCCCCAAGGCCCACCTGCCCCCCGGCATGAAGGAGCCCCCCAAGGCCCTTGGCCCGCCCAAGATCATCACCCCGGTCAAGGTGCCCGATGCCACCATGCGCAAGCTGGTGCTGGAAAAATACGCCGCCACCCAGACGGCGGCTCACACCGATAAGGATACGGTGATCAAGCAGGCCCAAACCTTTCCCGCGAACCCCTCCTGCGTCACCGCCCAGTGCCACGCCAAGCTCAAGGACAGCAAGGCCCCCCACTATCCGGCCCAGACCGGACGCTGCCTGGCCTGCCACCTGCAAACCTCCCAGAAGAATCATCCCAGCGGCGGCGGCGCGCCCGACTTCAAACTGGCGGCGGCGGGCGGCGACCTCTGCTACCGTTGCCACTCAAAGTTTACCGGCAAAAAATTCAATCACGACCCGGCCCAAAAGGGTGACTGCCTCACCTGCCACGACCCGCACGGCACGGACAACCCCTTTCTCCTAAACGTCGCCGCCGACACCCAGCAGGCCCTGTGCAAGAAGTGCCACGAGAAGGAGATGGCGACGGTTAAGTTTCCCCACGGCCCGGTGGGCCTGGGGGCCTGCACCTTCTGTCACGACCCCCACGCCTCGGACTACAAGGGCCTTTTGAAGAACAAGGTCCAGGACCTGTGCTTCGAGTGCCACTCGGATATCGCCCAAGGGGTAAAGGACTCCCCCTCGGTGCACGAGGTGGTGAAGACCGCCGGCTGCACCGCCTGTCATCAGCCGCACGGCAGCGACTTCCCGCATCTGTTGAAACAGGAGAGCGAGGAGTTCTGCTTTACCTGCCACCAGGACATCGAGGAAAAGATGGAAAAGGGCCGGTCGCGCCACGCCGGGGTCTTTCTGAAACGTCAATGCGGCACCTGTCATCAGCCGCATTACTCGGCCTACGACAAGCTGCTGATTAGCAAAGAGGAAGACCTCTGCCTGAGTTGCCACGGCAAACAGAAGGAAACCACCAACACCACCTCCAAGTCGGCCAAGGACATCGCCGCCGAGCTGAAAAAGACCTTTGTCCACGCCCCGGTGGCCAAGGGTGAGTGCTCGGTCTGCCACGACCCGCACGGCTCCAAGTACCAGCAACTGCTGACCGGCCCCTATCCCGACACCTTCTACGCCCCTTACGACCCGGAGATCTACGGGCTCTGCTTCAAGTGCCACGATCAGTCCCTGCTGACCGAAAAGACCACCGACAAGGCCACCAACTTCCGCAACGGCAACCAGAACCTACACTACCTGCACGCCGCCATCTCCAGAAAGGGCCGCACCTGCGAGACCTGCCACCAACCGCACGCCAGCGACGGCCCCAAGCTCATCAGCCGCACCGGCACCCATTTCGGCGAGTGGCAGATGCCCATCTCCTTTGCGCTCACCACCAACGGCGGCACCTGCATGCCGGGTTGCCACCGCAAGATGGAGTACGACCGCAACCAGGCGATCAACAACGCCGGCAAGACAACGGGTTTCGGCACCTACCACGTTGAGTACAAGAGCGTGAAATGATGATGGCGTCGCAAAAAGACCGATCTACTGCGGCGCGTGGCGGTTTGGCTCGTTCGGCATACCATTTGTATGGCCTTACTCGCCAAACACACCCCGCGCCTTGTATATCGTCCCTTTTGCTTAGCCATCGGCTACCTTTTTGCGAGATCATCAAATGATGACCGCCCCGCCCCCCCGGCCCCGACCAGCCGCATCACGACTGCCACGCCTGACGGCGGGCCTGTGTGTGCTCCTGCTGCTGCTCGGCGGCTGCTTCAAGATGGATCCCCTGAAGAAACAGAAGGTGCTCACCTCCTTCTTCGACGGGGTGCCAGACCTGCCACCCCTGGAACAACTGTGCAAGGACAACATCGAATCCCTCTTCAACACCTACTACGAGCAGCGGATCGCGGCGGCCCGGCATGGCGACAGCGAGGAGGACAAGGACAAAAAGCAAACCGGCTCCAAGCACCGGCCCTGGGCGGAAAAGAACTGCCTGGCCTGCCATAACTTCCAGACCGCAAGCAAGCTCAAGCTCCCCAAGAACGAGCTGTGCGGCATGTGCCACAAGAACCTCATCCAGGGCCGCAACGTGCACGGCCCGGTGGCCGTCGGCGCCTGCCTGGCCTGCCATCTGCCGCACTCCTCCGAGAACCCATACCTGCTGCGCCGGCCCTTGGCCACCCTATGTTTCAAGTGCCACAAGGAAAAACGCCTCGCCGCCTCGATGCACGAAAAGGTCATCGCTCACGGCATGTTCTGCGTGGACTGCCACAATCCCCACAGCGGCAACATGCACTATTTCCTGAAATAGCCCGCCATGAAACGCGCCATCACCTGGGTGATCTGCCTGTTCGCCTGGCTGGCCTGGCCGTCGGCGACCAGGGCCGAGGGGCCGCCTTCGCCCCCGCCAACCCCCTCGCCCAACGCCGGCTGCGTCAGCGATCAGTGCCACCCCAACCTCAAGCCCAGGCCCGATCATCCCCCGCCCAAGGGCCATGATGACTGCCTCCACTGCCACCAGCAGGGCGGCCAGCAGACGGCAACCCATCCCCAGGCCGGGGCCGCGCCCTTTATCCTGGACAAGAACGCCTGCCTCTCCTGCCATCAGGGGGTGATCGATTACGACTACCTGCATCCGCCGGTGGCCGCCGGAGATTGCCTGGCCTGCCATCAATTCCACGGCCCAAACCCGGCCCTGCTGCCCGACACCAAGGGCCAACCCATCTGCTACAAGTGCCACCAGCCGGTAGCCGGGCCCCAGGACACCCACCTGCACGGCGAGGTGGCCAAGCAGAAATGCACCTCCTGCCACACCGTGCACGGCTCGTTCTTCAAACACCTGCTCACCGGCCCTTACTCCACCGAGTTCTTCAACGACTTCAACGAAAAGCAGTACGCCCTCTGTTTCCAATGCCATAAAATTGACTTGCTTCTCTATCCCACAACTTCCTATAATACCAAATTTAGAGACGGAGAGAAAAACCTCCACTATGTCCACGTCAACCGGGTCACCAGGGGGAGGGCCTGCAAGTTTTGCCACAAAACCCACGCCAGCCGAGAACCCAAACTGATGCGGGAGACTGTCTCCTTCGGGGACTGGAAGATGCCGCTGAACTTCCGCCTCACCCCCAACGGCGGACAATGCACCCCCGGTTGTCACGCCCAGCGGTCGTACAACCGCGACCGCCAGTCCGACACCAGCGAGGCCCCGCCGCCGCCCAAGCCCCAACCGCCACCAGAGGCCCAAAGCCACCAAGAGACCTCCCCCCAGCCACCCTCACCATGACGAGTATCCCATGAACGCCGCCAAAGAAAACCGAGTAAGCCAACGGATCCCGCAAAACATCCCCATCCGTTTCAGCCTGGCCGCCGCCAACGGCATGACCCCGGCCCCGGACCGCCACGACGCCACGGTAATCGACATCAGCGCCACCGGCATGGGCATCTCCAGCCCCACCCCGCTGCGCACCGGGCAGGTAGTCCTCTTCGACCAGGAGCAGCCCAACTGGCAGCTTCCGCCTCGGGGCCTGGTCATCTGGTGCCTTAAGGATCAAGACCGCTTCCGGGCGGGGATAGAGTTTTCCATGTAACCTCCGCCAACATCCACCCGTCGAGGCCGCGCATGTTCCCGAGAAAAAACCGAAAACCCTTAGGACAGCCGCAACCGGAAAGCGAATCCGAACAGTACCCCGTAATCCGGGTCTCCCTGGGCGGACATCCCTCCGCCGACAACACCCACGAGATCTCGGTACTGGACATCAATACCGCCGGCATGGGCATTGCCTGTTCCGTCGCCTTAAGCGTGGGCCAAATGGTCTTCTTCACCAACGACCAGCCGGAGTGGAACCTGCCCAAACTCGGGATCGTGATGTGGACCTTTCAAAACAACGACGGCTTCCGGGCCGGCATTAAGTTTGCTTAACAGGCCAGAGTCCTCATCCCTATCGAAGCCAATACCGCAAGGTGAACAAGGTGAAACAGACAGCCAGCCAGGAAGTGATTTCACAATCGTACTTACGCGGCCTGATCCTGAAATGCGGCCTCCTCTTCGCCGTCGGCCTGCTGCTGACCGGCGGCATCCTCTACCTCTCGGCCCCCAAGCCCCTGGGCCCCTCCTACCAGGAAACCTTCGCCCGCTTAGCCCAGCTAAAAGACGAGATGCTGGTCAAATCGGCCCTCACCTACCTGCTGCTGACCGGTCTGATCCTGGCCGGGGTGATTTTGATCACCGTGCTCTACTCACATCGGGTGGTGGGGCCGCTGGTCAACATCAAACGGGTAGTCAAGGCGGTGACCGGCGGTGACCTCACGGCCGCCGCCCGGCTGCGGCGGCATGATGCCATCAAGCCGATGGCCGACTCACTAAACGCCTTAATCGAAACCTACCATAAACGGGTGCAGACCGCGATCAGGCACGCCAACGCCTTAAACGACCTGACCAACCGTCCCGGAGACCCGCCCGCCGCCCCCGAGATCATCGCCCAGGCCAAGGCCGTCAAGGATTCGCTCGCCACCCTACGCCTGCAATGAGCACCAGGGCCGCGGTCATCGCCGCCCTCCTCCTGCTGGCCGCCGCCGCGGTTTACAGCCTGGAGAGGCGGCCGCACGATTTCAACCGCGAGGAGTGCGTCCTCTGCCACACCGACGGCAGCAACCGCGTCTCCAGCGAAGCCTACGAGTCGCTTACCGCAAAATGCATGACCTGCCACAAAAAATTGTACGATAACGGCTACATGCATCCAGTAGATGTGCGGCCCAAAAACGTCCAGGTGCCGTTCGATTTTCCCCTCTCCCCCTCCGGCACCATCACCTGCGCCACCTGCCACGACATCCACGGCTCGCCGACCACCCCCTCGGGGCAGGACTCCGCCTTCCTCCGGCGCCAAGAAAAGGGCAAGCGCTTCTGCGACATCTGCCATCAGGCCACCGACAAGCTGGCCAACGGCCATGAGGCGGTCTTCCGCGAGGCCCACTTCGACTCCAAGTATATCGCCGCCAGCGACGCCCGCGACACCATCGACAGCATGTCGCTGAACTGCCTAACCTGCCACGACGGCTCCATGGGCAAGGCGGTGACCGCCAACGCCGGGGCCTGGCGCCATCAGGAAGACTTTATCAATCACGACAACGGCGGGATGCACCCCATCGGCATGCGTTACAGCGACGCCGTCATGAACGACAAAAAAGCCGCCCTCCGGCCCCTGGAACAGGTGGACAAACGGATACGCTTCTTCGACGGCGGCAAGGTGGGCTGCGGATCGTGCCACGATCCCTACTCGACCATCCCCAACCAACTAGTCATCGAAGATCGCGAAAGCAAACTCTGCTTCGCCTGCCACCAAATGGACGGCAACTATCACGGGAGACTATAAAAGGCATGGAAACGCACCAGCATAAACGCCGCACTTACTACATCAAAAACAGTATCCAAGGGAAATTCATCCTGCAATTCGTGACGCTTTCCCTTTTCGGCGGGATCGCGGCCCTGGCGGCCTTCAATTTCCTGGCCTACAAGAAGATCGACGCCGTCCTCTACTCCATGCGGCTGCCCAACGTCTCCGCCGGCGGGCTCCTGTGGCGGGAGATGCTCTACACCAACATCTTCGTGGCCGTCTTCATCCTCCTGGCCTTCATCTTCACCGCCAAGCGGCTTTTCATCAGGATCCACGGCCCGCTCAAGAAGATGACCAACGACCTGGGCCGGATCGCCAACGGCGATCTCAACCTGGCCATCTCACTGCGCAACAACGACGAGTTCCGGGACGTGGCGGAAAACATCAACGACATGACCCAGGAACTGAACCGCCGCCTCTCCCGCATCCGACAGCTGGCCGACGAGGTCATCGCCGCCGCCGAAAACGCCCAGACCTCGCCGGCCAAGCTCAGGGAATCAATCGCTGCCCTCAAGGCCGCCACCGGATCATTCGTCCTATGAAAATTCCCCCTCTCCTCATCCTGGCCCTGGTCGTCCTTGCCCCGATTCCCGCCCTGGCCGTCCACGACAACCAAGGCGACACCAAGTGCCTGGACTGCCACCAGACCCTCCCCTTTGACCGGGAGAAGCTGGCCTACACCGACGAGGTGGGCGCCACCTGCCGCAAGTGCCATCAGAAGTTTCCCTGCCAGCCGCAACCGACGAGCGACGGCTTCTCCCATCCCCTGGAGGTCGTTCCCACCATGCCCATCCCCAAGGACATGCCGCTGACCAAAAGCGGCAAACTCACCTGCATCACCTGTCACTCCTACCACGCCGAGTTCTGGGACGCGGAGTACAAGACCGAGTTCCTGCTACGCCGGGCCAAGGGCCCCAGCCTCTGCAAAACCTGCCACCCCAAGCTGCCTGGGCAGTAAAACTCCCGCGTCCTTTCCTCCTTGACAAACGCCGGGCAAAGGAATAATACTCCGCCTGCAAGTCGGTGAATCATCATTCATTTTATATTCAGCGCCGGGAGAAAAACGATGCAGATAACCAATCAAAAACGCTACGTTATTCCTGTCTTTATCCTCTTCTTTTTTCTGATGGCCACCGGGTTGTCGCTGGCGGTCAACAACGGGCCGGAAGAGATCATCCTCCAGACCTCCACCGGCACCAAGCCGGCGAGATTCCCCCACAAGAAGCACCAGGCCATGTTCAAGTGCGAGGAGTGCCACCACACCATGACCGCCGACGGCAAGAAGGGCCCCTATGTGCCGGGCCAGGAAAAGAAATGCGAAAGCTGCCACAACAAGGACTTCAAAAACCCCGAGTTGACCTCGCTCAAGGCGGTCGGACACGCCCGCTGCAAGGAGTGCCACAAGAAGATGGAGGCCCAGGGCAAGCCCGCCCCCACCAAGTGCCTCGGCTGTCACATCAAGTAACTTCTCTTGCCCGCAGGCCGCGCCAAGAAAAGCTGCTCCTCGGGGCGGCTTTTTTATTGGCCTAGCCGCGACCTAACCCGTCATGCGCAGCCAACCCGGCCTCCTGACCATCACTGGGGAGCATGGTCTCCCCCCCCCGCCGCCCGAGACGCCCTCCTCCCAGGAGCCGGCGGCGCCCCAGGCCTCCCAACCCTGGATCTGGGGCTATCTCCAACTCAGCCTCTTCCTGCTCTCCATCGGCGGCCTGCTCACCATTGTCATCACCGCCGCCCTCTACCTCCTGGCCGCCCTGAACCTACCCGACATCAGCTCGATGGCCGATTACCAGCCCCACGCCGCCAGCTTCATCCTGGATCAGGACAACGAGACCATCGGCTGGGCCTTTACCGAAAACCGGCAACTTGCCGACATCAAGGATATTCCCAAGATGCTGATCAACGCCTTCGTGGCAGCGGAGGACGCCAGATTCTATCAGCACCAGGGGGTCGATGCCTGGTCGATCGTTCGGGCCTTCGTCCACAACTTAAAAGACGGCGGCCGCGGCCAGGGCGCAAGCACCATCACCCAACAGGTCGCCAGGGCCCTGCTGCTCTCCCCGGAGAAGACCTATACCAGAAAGATCAAGGAGGCCATCCTCGCCTATCGGATCGACAAATTCCTCTCCAAGAGCGACATCCTGCACATCTATCTGAATCAGGTTTACCTGGGTGAAGGCGCCTACGGGGTGACCGCCGCCGCCCGCACCTATTTCGGCAAGGCGCTCTCCGAGCTGACCCTGGGGGAGATGGCCATCCTAGCCGGCCTGCCCCAGGCCCCCAGCCGCTACTCGCCCTTCAAACACTTTGAGCGGGCCAAGGCCCGGCAGGCCTACGTCTTAAACCAGATGGCCGCCGACGGCTACATCACCCCTACCGCGGCCCGCAAGGCCTATATCTCCCCCCTGCTCTGGGCCGCGCAGTCTGGGCCCCCGGTGGCGGCGGAGTACTTTGCCCAGCAGGTCAAGAACTACGTCGGCGACACCTACGGCCATGACCTGCTCTACCAGGGCGGGCTCAAGATCCACACCACCCTGGATCTCGAACTGCAAAAAGACGCGGTCAACGCCATCAGCCAAGGGATCAAGCAGTGGCAAACCCGTCACCCCGACATGGCCGCCGAGCCGCCCCAGGCGGCCCTGGTCTGCATCGAGGCCGGCAGCGGCCGGGTGCTGGCCCTGGTGGGTGGCTCCGGTTTCAAGGCCAGCCAGTTCAACCGGGCGACCCAGGCCCGGCGCCAGCCAGGCTCGGCATTCAAGCCGATCATCTACGCCACCGCCTTCGCCAAGGGCTTCACCCCCAACAGCATCTTCGAGGACGCACCCGTCGAGTTCAAGAGCGGCAACGGCATCTGGCGGCCCAAGAACTACGAAGGCCGCTTCGGCGGCCCCACCTCCCTCCGCAACGCCCTGATCCACTCCAACAACATCGTGACCATCAAGCTGTTGCAGACCATCGGCCCCCAGGCGGCGATCAAGACAGCCCGCACCCTGGGGATCACCTCGCCGCTCGTTCCCAACCTTGCCCTGGCCCTGGGCTCCTCGGTCGTCTCCCCCCTGGAGCTGACCTCGGCCTACGACGCCTTCGCCAACGGCGGCGATCACTATCATCCGGTAATGATTGAAAAAATAATCGATCGCCAAGGCAAGGTGCTGGAACGGGCGCAAACGACGCCCATCAAGGCGATCGACCCTCGGGTGGCCTATCAGATCACCTATCTCTTAAA
>JAJYJA010000222.1:0-2334 GCA_021789795.1 Deltaproteobacteria bacterium
GACCCGCAGCTCGGTGTGCTGGACTATGGAGTGGGCCTGGCTGGCGTTTAACTCCTGATCGAAGACCAGGAGATTGGCATTTAAAAGCAGGGCCTTGAGCATGATCTCGCCCAGTTTGCCCCGGCCGATGATGAAGCGGGGACTCGCCCGGTGGCGGCGCTGGATGACGGTGTCGAGCACCAGGATGTCGTCGGATTTGGCCAGCTCGATCAATTCATCCATGGAGCCCTGGGCCAGGTGGCGCGACTGGTCGGAGACACTCACCAGGATGGCCCGGTCGCGGCCCAGATCCAGCGGGGCGACGGGCTTGAACTTGGCGAACTGGGCCTCAAGCCCGGTGATGAGGGCCAGGCAATCGGATTCCTGCCGGGAAGGAACGACCGGCGGCAGATAGACCCAGTTGCCGCCCTCCGCCGACGGGTTGACCGCCAGGTGCGCCGGGTAGAGGCGCTCGGGAAGGCCGTCCTCCTGAACCTTGACCACGACCATGAGGTCGAGTCGCAGGAAGAGGAGATCCATCAGGTCGTCCTCGCTGATCCCCTCGCCGTCCAGATGGGTGTGGACGCAGCGCAGGCCCTTCAGCCGGCCGCCCGCCGAACGGGCCCCGGACAGCACCGGGATCACGATCCCCCGCCGGTCGCCCACGATCACCGTCTCCACTCTCCCCGCCCGGTCGATGAGCAGGCCAAGCTGGCGGCCCAGCTCGAACGACAGCCGGGCCAGGTCGCGGGCGAGCTCCGGGCCGATCATCGCCTCCGGCGGCACCCGGCGGCGGGCCAGGCGCTCCAGGGCCTGGGTCTGAGCGGGCTTCAGGCCGCCGATATGGCCGACTACCGTCTCGATGGCCTATCTCCCCCGCCGCACCCGTTTGTCACCCACCCGGATGGTGAGCTTGATTTTATCGAAGTACTCCATGAGCGGGATCGAATACTTGCGGGACAGGCCGGTCAGGTTCTTGAACCCCTGGGCGTCGATCTCGCCCTCCTTGGCAAGCCAGGCGTCGAGCCGCCCCTGCAACTCGCCCAGGACGGCCTGGTCGTAGTACAGATCCTCGCTGATCCTGACCACCTGTTGATCGCGCGCCATCAGGTCGAGCACCGTAAACACCAGGGGCTGAAAAAAACCGAGCTCAATGGCCAGTTCCTTCTTGACCGGCGGGGCGAGGGCGGTCTTTTTGAGCAACTCGCCCAGGGCCTGACGCACCGCCGCCTCGTCCTCACGCAGGGCCACCTGGTGGCCGGCAAGCCGCACCAGGGCCTGCTCCTGGGCCACCGTCCCCGCCTTGACCAGGGAGGCGATCAGTAGCTGGAAAAGCTTGGGATCAAGGCCATCCCTGGTCAGCCGGGAACGCAGTTCCTCCTTGCCAATCCCCTCAAGCAACGGCTGCTCCCGGTGGAAACGGGCCAGGATCTCCAGGGTCTCCCGCCGCAGATGCTCCATGACCGCCTGCCCGATCAGCCACTGACGGTCGGAGTCGGCCACCAGGAGCTGGCCGCTGGAGATGGGCCGCTCCAGCACCTTCTTCAACCGCCGCCCGAAGAGACCGAGCCGCGCCTCCAGTTCGGCCGCGGTCATGCCCGCCACCCCGCTCTCGTTCAGGTGGAAGACGGCCAGGGCCTCGGGATCGCCCTGCCGGTAGAGGTCGAAGGCCGCCTGGTTTTCCTCCCGGAAGCGCCGACGCTTGCGGCCCGGTCGGTTGTTCAGCACCACCCCGCCGCCGATGGTGCGCACCGGCGAGTAGCTCCTGAGCACGTAATGGTCGCCGGGCCAGGCGGCGAGCGGCTCCTCGAGCAGGAGCTGGGCGTTCACCCGCCCGCCCGGCGCCGCCGTCTCCCGATCCAGGAGCGTCAGCCGGCCCATGATCTCGGCGGTGCCCATGTGCACCCGCACCCGGGCCCGGTTCTTGAGTGGCTTGTCGTTGCTTGAGAGGTAAAGGAAGTCCACGTCCAGAAGCAGGGAGGGGATCAGACAGCCGGGGGTGGCCAGGATGTCGCCCCGGCGCACGAATTCCTGCTCCAGGCCCTGGAGGTTGATGGCGGTGCGGTGGCCGGCCTCGACCTCGGTCACCTCCTGGCCGTGCACCTGGATACCGCGGATCTTGGCCATCTGTAGGCGGGGGTAGAGGCAAACGTCCTCGCCCGCCTTGATCCGGCCCGAGATCGAGGTGCCGGTGACCACGGCCCCGAAACCCTTCATGCTGAAGATGCGATCCACCGGCAGCCGGAAGGGCCCGAAGGCTTGGGCAAACTCGCTCTCCCGCACCACCTGGTCCAAGGTATCCTTGACTGCGGCAATCCCCTCGCCGGTCACCGTCGACACCGAGAGCATGGGGGC
>JAJYJA010000222.1:2344-3272 GCA_021789795.1 Deltaproteobacteria bacterium
AGCCCGGCTCCACCATGTCGATCTTGGTGATGACGACGATCCCCCTCTTCACACCCAGCAGGGTGCAGATCTCGAAGTGCTCCCGGGTCTGGGGCATGATACCCTCGTCGGCGGCGACCACGAAGGCCACCAGGTCGATGCCGGCGGCCCCGGCCACCATGTTCTTCACGAATTTCTCGTGCCCCGGCACGTCGATGATCCCCAGGCGGTGGCCGCAGGGCAGGTCGAGGAAGGCGAAGCCCAGTTCGATGGTGATCCCCCGCCGCTTCTCCTCCTGCAGGCGGTCGGTGTCGATGCCGGTTAGGGCCCGCACCAGGCTGGTCTTGCCGTGATCGACATGACCGGCGGTGCCGAGAACGATCTCCCGCATCCTAAAAATCCTCGGTCAGGAAGGGGTTGTGCCGGGCCTCCTGGCCGATGGTCGAGACGTCGCCGCCGTAACCGTGGCCAGGCCAGACCTTGGTCTCCGGGGGCAGGGTCAGGAGTCGCTTGCGGATGGAGCGCATGAGGGTGGCGGTGTCGCCGCCGGGAAAGTCGGTGCGGCCCACCCCGTCAACGAACAGGGTGTCGCCGGTGAAGAGATGAGGCGGGGCGTAGAGGCAGATGCCGCCCGGGGTGTGGCCGGGGGTGTGGATGACGGCAAGCTTAAGCTTGCCCACCGCGATGATGTCGTTGTCCTTGACCAGGATGTCCGCCGGCGGCGAGGCGGGCAGGCCCAGCATCGAGAAGTAGGCCTTGACCCCGGGCCGGGCGAAGAAGGCGGCGTCCTCCCGATGGATGACAATCCTGGCCTTGGTCGCGGCCTTAAGCGGGCCGTTGCCGCAATCGTGGTCCGGGTGGCCATGAGTGTTGATGATATAGTCGATGGTGAGATGCTCGTCCTGGGCCGCCGCCAGGATGGTATCGACGTCGCCACCGGGGTCGATCA
>JAJYJA010000223.1 GCA_021789795.1 Deltaproteobacteria bacterium
CATCGGCTGACCTTTTTGCGAGATCATCAAACTTAAGGCAACAAGCCTCACGGCGGCGGCAGAAGGGGGCGTAAGAGTCGGGGGGAAGCGTCCAAGTTATTCTGCCCGGCGCTTAAAGACCGATGGCCTCCCCCGCGGCCCTGTGCTATGCTGCTTTAGGTGGCGCGACTTCGGTCCGCGTCCGCCGGTGGACAAGTTGAAACGGTTGTCTCTTCTTGCCGCGAGGTGGCCATTATGAGCCGTTGGCGACGGATTCTCCTCTCTCCGCCCCTTATCGCCCTGGTCTGGGTCTTGGTGCTTTACTCCGGGGCGGGGTTTTTCCTGTTTCCCTACCTGGCGCGTCATTACGGCCCCAAGATCATCCACGAACGGACCGGGCTGCGGGCCGTGGTTGGCCAGCTGCGGTTCAACCCCTACACCCTGGAATTGGAGGTCAAGGGGGTCGGGGTCGATGGCCCGGACGGCTCGCCGATGCTGGATCTTGGTCGGCTTAAGGTTAAACTCGCCTGGCGAAGTCTGGTTCGGCGGGTTTGGACGTTTGAGCGGGTCGGCCTAAGCGGCTTAACGGTCAGGCTGGTGGTGGGGCGGGAGGGCGGCTTGAATCTGGCCCGGCTGGTTCCGCCCGAGCGTAAGCCGGACAATCCGCCCCTGCCGCCTAGTCAACAAGGCCCGCCGCTGATGGTGCGCGAGTTTGCCCTCGATCAGGCCCGGATCGAGGTGCTTGACCAGCGGCCCGACCGCCCCGCCGCCCTGGGGCTGGAGGGGCTGCGCATCGTGGCCGAATCCCTTACCACCCTGCCGGGGCGGGAGGGGAGATTTTCCCTGGACGCCAAGGTGCGGGAGGGGGGCACGGTGCGGCTTAATGGCCAGCTCGGGCTGCGTCCCCTGGCCGTCACCGGCGATCTGGCCCTTGACGGCCTTGAGGCCGGCGCCCTGTTCGCCTTCGCCGGCGGGGCCATTAATCTCGTCCCCCCCGCGGGCCGCATCTCTTTGTCCACCGTTTACCGTTTTGCCAGTGGGGACAAGGACGGGCAGGCGGCGTTCACCGGCCTCAAGCTTGAGCTGCAAGGCGCAAGTCTGCGGCTTAAGGAGGACAAGGCCCCCCTTCTTACCTTGCCCCGCCTGTCGCTGGTCGGTGGGGTGGATCTCGCCGCCCGGCGGGTGGATATCGACCAGCTCGACTTGGAAGGCGGGGAGGCGCGGGTGACGTTCAATCGGGCGGGCGAACTTAACTGGGCCCGGATAATCCCATCCCCCGGGCCGGGGGCGGCGGGAGGGAAGCAAGGCCCAGCGCCGCCCGCCGGGCGGCGTCTCTGGACGGTGGGGATGCGGGGGCTGGCCTTAAAGGGCCTGGCGGTTGACTATCAAGACCTGCGGCGCTCTCCGGGGGTCAAGGCGGCCATCGCCAGGCTGGGGCTCAACCTGGCGGTCAAGGCCGAGCTGGGCGGCGAGTCGCCCCAGATCGAAATCACCCGGGCCGAGATGGCGGCCGCTGATCTGAGGGCCGGGCTGGCCGGGGCCCAGACGCCCATGTTAGCCCTCGACCGGGTTAAGGCGACAGGCGGCGAATTCAACCTCGCGGCCAAGAGGTATGCCTGGGATTTAGTCTCCCTGGCGGGAGGGCGGATCGAGGTCCGGCGGGACGCCAAGGGGACCTTGAATCTGGCCCAACTCCTGCCCCCGCCCGGCAAGGCGGAACCGAAGGGCAGGAGCAAGAAGGCTTCCGGTCCCTCCCCGCCACCAGGCCTGGCCCCGCGATTCCTGATCAAGGAGGTTTCCGTCTCCGGGATTAAGGCCGATCTTTTCGATGAGCTCACGGTCAAAAGGCAGGCCCCCCTCCTGGCCGTAAAGGCGGCGCTTACCCTCAAGGATGTCGATGGTCAGTCGCCGATGCCCTGCACCGCAAGCCTTGCGATGGCGTCCGGCGGCGTCTTGCGCGCCTCGGGCATCATCCATCCGGCGGGCCCGGCGGTGGAGGGAGAGCTCAAGGCCAGCCGGATAAATCTTGCGCCCCTCCAGCCCTACCTGGCCAAGGTGTCGCAGGCCGCCCTCGTCTCCGGGTTTCTGAGCGCCCAGGGGCGCCTGCGGTACGGGTTTTCCAGGCCCAAGGCAAAGAACGGCTACACGGGTGAGCTTGCCATAGACGACCTGCGGCTGACCAAGAGAGGCGGAAAGGAGACGTTGATCGGCTGGAAAGCGCTCGCTGCCAAGCAGATGCGGCTTGAGTTCGCGCCCGGCGTCCTGGAAATTGGGGATCTTAGACTGCGCGGCCCAGAGGGCAAAGTAGTCATCGGCAAGGACCACCGGCTGAACCTGGCCTCGGTGTTTACCCGCTCCACAGGCAAGATCAAGACCAAGCCGGTCAGGGCGGCCTCGGTCTCCAAGGGCGAGAGCGAAGCCTTCCGTTACCGGGTGCGCCGCTTGTTGATCGACGACGGCCAGGTGGATTTCGCCGATTTGAGCCTGGTTGCCCCCTTTGGCACCCGGATTCACGGGGTTAAGGGGGTGGTGGCCGGGCTGTCGTCCGTAGCTGGCTCGCGGGCCACGGTGCAACTGGACGGCCTGGTTGACCGCTACGGCGAGGCCAAGCTGCGGGGCTCGCTCGTCCCCGCCGATCCCAAGCTGTTTACCGATTTGGCACTTGATTTCCGCAACCTGGAGATGGCCCGACTCTCCCCCTATTCCGGCACCTTTGCCGGACGCAGGATAGATTCCGGCAAGCTGTCGGTGGACTTGAAGTACCAGATCGATCACGGCGAGCTGAAGGGTGATAATCGTTTCGTGGTCGAGCGCTTGGCCCTGGGCGACAAGGTCAAGAGCCCCGAGGCGGTCAGTCTGCCGCTTGATCTGGCCGTGGCCCTGCTCGAGGACTCGCAGGGGGTTATCGACCTGGGGCTGCCGGTGCGCGGCGACTTGAACTCCCCCAAGTTCAGTTACAGCTCCCTGGTGTGGAAGACGTTCACCAGTCTGCTCACCAAGATCGTCACCAGTCCCTTCCGGCTGCTGGGCGCCCTCCTGCCCGGCTTCGGAGACGAAAACGCCTTAAAGTCGGTGCGGTTTGAGGCCGGCAGTCGGGAGGTCCCGCCCCCGGAGAGGGAGAAGCTCGCCAGCCTGGCCCAGGCCTTGAACAAGCGCCCCCAACTCATCTTGACTATCACTGGCGGCTACAACCCCAAGTCCGACCGGGAGGAGTTGCAGCGCCGGCGGGTGGCCCGCGATCTGGACGCCCTGCTGGGCCAGGCGCCGCTCTCCGCCGATGATCCCGG
>JAJYJA010000041.1 GCA_021789795.1 Deltaproteobacteria bacterium
TCCCTTCGTCGCCAATACCCGCGTGATCGCCGACGTCAACGTCGTCTTGCCATGGTCTATGTGCCCAATCGTCCCTATATTTACATGCGGTTTCGTTCTCTCAAACTTTTGCTTTGCCATCGTTTTTCCTCACTCGTTTCTGTCGGTTGAACCTCTATTGACTTACAACCCGCGAATCCTTTTGATAATCTGGTCAGCCAGACGGGCGGGCATCTCCTCGTAGGAAGCAAACTGCATGGTGAAGCTGGCCCTCCCCTGGGTAGCGGAGCGCAGGGCGGTCGAATAGCCAAACATCTCGACCAAGGGGACATGCGCCTCAACGACCTGGATGCCCTGCTCCCTGACCTCCATCCCGAAGATCTTGGCCCGCTTGCTGTTTAAGTCGTTGATCACCTCGCCCACATACTCGTCCGGGACCACCGCCTCTAGCCGCATCACCGGCTCAAGCAGTATCGGCCCCGCCGCCAGGCAGGCCTCACGCAAGGCCAGACTCGCCGCCACCCCGAAGGCCTGGGCGGTGGAGTCCTCCTCGTGGTAAGAACCGCCCGTCAAGGTCACCTTGACATCGGCGACCGGGAACCCCAACAGCACCCCGGAGTCAAGGCCTGACTCAACACCCTTTTTAATCGCCCCCACCAACTCCTGGGGGATCAGTTCGTCGCTGACCGCGCTTACAAACGCGATGCCGGCCCCGCGCTCCCGCGCCTCGACCCGCAAACGGACATGGCCATACTGGCTCTTGCCCCCGCCGTGCGGCTCAAACCGGCCCTCGCCCTCCCCGTGCCCGGCCAGCGTCTCCTTGTAGGAGACCTGGGGCTTGCCGACGCTCGCCTGGACCTTGAAGTCACGAATCAGACGATCGACGATGATCTCCAGGTGCAACTCGCCCATTCCGGAGATCAGGGTCTGGCCGGTATCCTCCTGGATGGACACCTTAAATGACGGGTCCTCAAGGGCGATCTTGGCCAGGCTGTCACGCAATTTCTCTTCGTCGGCCTTGCCCTTGGGCTCGATGGCGATGCTGATCACCGGCTCCGGGAAGTCGATCCGCTCCAGCACAATGGCATCACCCTTCTCGCACAGGGTGTCGCCGGTGGTGGAAAACCGCAGGCCAACCAAGGTGGCGATGTCGCCCGCCCCGACCTCCGCGATCTCCTCCCGCTTGTTGGCGTGCATCCGCAGGATCTTGGCCACCTTCTCCTGCTTGCCCTTGCAGGGGTTGAAGACCTTGTCCCCTACCCGCATCACCCCTGAATAAACCCTAATAAAGGCCAGATTGCCCACAAAGGGATCGGAGACGATCTTGAAGGCCAGGGCGCAGAATTTTTCCTTGTCCGAGGTGTGGCGCTCCACCTCCCGCCCGTCCTGATCGTGGCCCTTGACCGGCGGCACATCAAGCGGCGAGGGCAAGTAAGCGACGATGGCGTCCAAGAGCGGCTGCACCCCCTTGTTCTTGAAGGCGCTCCCGCACAACACCGGCACCGCCTCCAGCCGCAGGGAGGCCCCTCTCACCGCCCGGCGGAGCTCATCCGCCCCCACCGGCTGTTCTTCCAAGAATTTTTCCATGACTCCCTCATCGAAGTCGGCCAGCTTCTCGACGAGAGTCATACGTGCAGCCGTGAAGATGTCGGAGAACTCGTCCGATACCGGGGCCTCTATAACTTGGGCCCCCTGGGAGTCCTCGTCGAAGTAAAGCATCTTCCCCTCCACGAGGTCGATAACTCCGGCAAAGGACTCCTCACTGCCTATCGGGAGTTGCAACATTAACGGAACCGCGCCCAAGCGGTTCTCGATCATGGACAGGCAGCGCTCGAGACTGGCCCCCACCCGATCCATCTTGTTGACAAAGGCGATTCTGGGGATCCGGTAGTGATTGGCCTGCCGCCAGACGGTCTCGCTCTGGGGTTCCACCCCGCCCACCGCGCAGAAGACCGCCACCGCCCCATCCAGCACCCGCAGGCAACGCTCGACCTCAACCGTGAAATCGACGTGCCCCGGGGTATCGATAATGTTGATCTGATGCTCGTGCCAGAGACAGGTGGTGGCGGCGGAGGTGATGGTAATCCCCCGTTCCTGCTCTTGCTCCATCCAATCCATGACGGCGGTGCCGTCATGTACCTCGCCAATCTTGTACGATCGGCCGGTGTAGAAGAGGATGCGCTCGGTGGTGGTGGTCTTGCCCGCGTCGATATGGGCCATCACCCCGATATTTCGCACCCTTTGCAGTTTACCGCTCGCTGTCACAACCCCCTTCCTGACCGCCGTTCAACCACCGTTAGGGACGAAAAAAAGGAAACCGTCCTATATAAACCGGCGGGGAAGGATTGTCAACCGCTAAGCCGGAATTACCACCGATAATGGGCAAAGGCCTTGTTGGCATCGGCCATCTTATGGGTATCCTCGCGCTTCTTCACCGCCGCCCCCCGGTTGTTGAAGGCGTCGGTCAGTTCGGCGGCCAGCTTTTCCGCCATCGAGTGGCCGGCGCGCTTCTGGGCAAAGCCAGTGATCCAGCGCATGGCCAAGGCATTGCGGCGTTCCGGACGCACCTCCACCGGCACCTGATAGGTGGCGCCGCCCACCCGGCGCGACTTCACCTCCACCCGGGGCCGCACCGACTCCATCGCCTTGTCGAAGATCTCGATGGCGGTGCCTTCCTTGAGGCGGTCGGCAATGATGTCCATGGCGTCATAGAACACGGAACGGGCCACGCTCTTCTTACCGTCGCACATCAACTGATTGATGAATTTCGATACCAGCACGCTCTTGAAGCGTGAATCCGGGGCGACGGGCCGCCTGGCAACTGTCTTACGTCTTGGCATATCTCTTCCTCGCAGCCTGTTTCAGTTAACTATTTCGGACGCTTGGCGCCGTACTTGGAACGGCTCTGCTTACGGTTCGCCACCCCGCTGGTGTCCAGGGTGCCGCGGATGATGTGGTAACGGACGCCGGGCAGGTCCTTTACCCGGCCGCCGCGGATCATCACCACCGAGTGCTCCTGGAGGTTGTGGCCCACGCCCGGGATGTAAGAGGTCACCTCCATGCCGTTGGTCAAACGCACCCTGGCCACCTTACGCAGGGCCGAGTTGGGCTTCTTGGGGGTGGTGGTATAGACGCGCACGCATACCCCCCGCTTCTGGGGCGAGCCTTTGAGGGCCGGGGTGGTCGATCTGCCGCTTATCTTCTTGCGGCCTTGCCGTACCAGTTGGTTGATGGTGGGCATTGCGATACTCCTTAATCTGTTTTGCTTACCACGCGGGACACCCGCGCTGATCACGAAAAAAAAGACTTTTACCCGAAGGCCAGACGGCTGTCAACAAATATGTTGGCGTCAATCGAACTGCCGGTAATCCTTCCGGCCCGTGCCGGCGGGGATCAGCCGGCCCATGATCACGTTCTCCTTCAAGCCGGAAAGGCTGTCGATCCGTCCGGCCATGGCGGCGTTGGTCAAGACCTTGGTGGTCTCCTGGAAGGAGGCGGCGGAGATGAAGCTGTCGGTGCTCAGGGAGGCCTTGGTGACCCCGAGCAGGAGCGGCTCGGCGTGGGCCGGCTGGCCGCCCTCCCGCATGATCTTTTCGTTCTCCTCCTGGAAACGCCACCACTCGACCTGCTCCCCGAGCATGAAGATCGAGTCGCCCACCCCGGTGATGGTGACCCGGCGCAGCATCTGCCGGACGATGACCTCGATGTGCTTGTCGTTGATCTTGACGCCCTGAAGCCGGTACACCTCCTGGATCTCGTTGACCAGGAACTTGGCCAGGTCCTTGACCCCCATGACCCGCAGGATGTCGTTGGGGGCGGGCGAGCCGTCCATCAAGGGCTCCCCGGCCTTCACGTAGTCGCCCTCGTGGACGCTGATGTGCTTGCCCTTGGGGATGGCGTACTCCTTGGGCTCCCCGAACTCGGGGGTGACGATCACCCGCTTCTTGCCCTTGGTGTCCTTGCCGTAGCTCACCTGGCCGTCGATCTCGGAGATGACCGCGTACTCCTTGGGGGTGCGCACCTCGAACAACTCCGCCACCCGGGGCAGACCGCCGGTGATGTCCTTGGTCTTGGTGGTCTCGCGGGGGATCTTGCCCAGCACGGTGCCCGGCCCGATCTCCTGGCCCTCCTGGACGCTGACCAGGGTGCCGACCGGCAGCGAGTAGCGGGCGATGGTGCCGGTCTTGGGCAGCTTGACCCCCCGGCCATCCTTGTCCTTCAAGGAGATGCGCGGATTTAGGTTGCCGTGCCGCGACTGAATGATCGCAAAGCTCGACTTGCCGGTGATGGGGTCGAGCTTCTCCTGCATGGTCACCCCCTCCTGGATGTCGCCGAACTTGACGATACCGCCCACCTCGCAGACGATGGGGATGGTATAGGGGTCCCAGTCGGCGATCATGGTGTCCGGCGGCACCTCGTCGCCGTCGTTGAAGTGCATTTGGGCGCCGTAGTTGACCGGATAGCGCTCCCGCTCCCGGCCCTTGGGCCCGAAGATGCTGATCTCGCCGTTGCGGTTCATCACCACCAGCTTGCCGTCGGCCCCGGCCACGGTGTGCAGGCCGTGCAGGCGGACGATGCCGCCGTGCTTGGTGCGCACCTCGGCGACCTCGGCGCTCCGGCTGGCGGTGCCGCCGATATGGAAGGTGCGCATGGTGAGCTGGGTGCCCGGCTCGCCGATGGACTGGGCGGCGATGATGCCCACCGCCTCGCCCTGGTTGACCATGTGGCCCCGACCCAGGTCGCGGCCATAGCACTTGGCGCACACCCCGCGCTTGGACTGGCAGGTCAAGACCGAGCGGATCTTCACCCGGTCGATGCCGGCCTTGTCGATCAGTTCCACCTCGCGCTCGGTGATCTCCTCGTTGGCCTTGACCAGCAGGGTGTCGGTGTAGGGATCAGCGATGTCGTCCAAGGCCACCCGGCCCAGGATCCGGTCGCCGACATGCTGGATCACCTCGCCGCCCTCCATCAGCGGCTCGGCCTCGATGCCGTCCAAGGTGCCGCAATCCCGCTCCACGATGGTGGAGTCCTGGGCCACGTCCACCAGCCGCCGGGTGAGATACCCGGAGTTGGCGGTCTTTAAGGCCGTGTCCGCCAGGCCCTTGCGGGCCCCGTGGGTGGAGATGAAGTACTCGAGCACGTTTAGGCCTTCCCGGAAGTTGGCCTTGATCGGCGACTCGATGATGGCGCCCGAGGGCTTGGCCATCAGGCCACGCATCCCGGCCAACTGACGGATCTGATCCTTGGAGCCTCTGGCCCCGGAGTCGGCCATGATGTAAATCGAGTTGAAGCTCGGGGTCTCGATCAGGTTGTTGTTGGCATCTCTGATGTAATCAACGCTCAACTCCTTCATCATCTCCTGGGCCACATCGTCGGTGGTCCGAGACCAGATATCCACCATCTTGTTGTACTTCTCGCCGGCGGTAACCAGACCGTCGGCGTACTGACGCTCGACCTCCAGCACCGCTTGGGTGGCCTTGGCGATCAGGTCCTCCTTGCGCACCGGGATCTTCATGTCGTTGATGCAGATGGAGAGCGCCGAGGTGGTGGCGAACTCGTAACCCATGTCCTTGAGCCGGTCGGCGAGCAGCACCGTGTCCTTGGTGCCGGCCTGACGGTAGGTGTAGTCGATCAGACGGGCCAGTTCCTTCTTGGTCAGCACCTTGTTGATCTGCGAGAAGGGCACCTGCGAGGGCAACAGTTCGGAGAGCATGATGCGGCCCACCGTGGTCTCCACCATCTGCCCGGCGATCCGGACCTTGATCTTGGCCTGCATGCTGATCGCCTTGTGGTCGTAGGCGATCCGGGCCTCGGTGGGACTGGCGAAACAGCTCCCCTCGCCATTGGCCAGGGGCCGGATACGGCTCATGTAGTACAGCCCCAAGACAATATCCTGGGAGGGCACGATCACCGGCTCGCCGTTGGCGGGCGAGAGGATGTTGTTGGTGGACATCATCAGCACCCGGGCCTCGAGCTGGGCCTCGACGGTCAGGGGCAGGTGCACCGCCATCTGGTCGCCGTCAAAGTCGGCGTTGAAGGCCGAGCAGACCAGGGGATGGAGCTGAATGGCCTTGCCCTCGATCAGCACCGGCTCGAAGGCCTGCATCCCCAGGCGGTGCAGGGTGGGGGCCCGGTTCAGGATGACCGGGAACTCGTTGACCACCTCGTCCAAGACGTCCCAGACCTCCTTGACCCCCTTCTCCACCATCTTCCGGGCGCTCTTGATGGTGGTGACGTAGCCGTGCTGCTCCAGCTTGTTGTAGATGAAGGGCTTAAACAGCTCCAAGGCCATCTTCTTGGGCAGCCCGCACTGATGGAGACGCAGGTGCGGCCCCACCACGATCACGGTCCGGCCCGAGTAATCGACCCGCTTGCCTAACAGGTTCTGGCGGAAACGGCCCTGCTTGCCCTTCAACATGTCGCTTAAC
The DNA here is from genome assembly GCA_021789795.1 of Deltaproteobacteria bacterium. GTDB lineage: Bacteria > Desulfobacterota > Desulfobulbia > Desulfobulbales > VMSU01 > VMSU01. The sequence continues at coordinate 6,408 of JAJYJA010000041.1, forward strand.
GACTTAAGGGGCCGCTTGTTCGAGCCGGTGATGACCTTGCCGCGCCGGCCGTTGTCGAAGAGGACGTCCACCGCCTCCTGCAGCATCCGCTTCTCGTTGCGGATGATGATCTCCGGGGCGTCGAGTTCGAGCAGACGTTTCAAACGGTTGTTGCGGTTGATCACCCGCCGGTAGAGGTCGTTCAGGTCCGAGGTGGCGAAACGCCCGCCCTCCAGGGGCACCAGGGGGCGAAGATCGGGCGGCAGGACGGGGATGACATCCAGAATCATCCACTCGGGACGATTCTCGGAGTCCCGGAAGGCCTCGACCACGTTCAGCCGCTTGGCCAGCTTCTTGCGCTTGGCATCCGAGCTGGTGGCCTTCATCTCCTCGCGCAGGGAGGCGGAGAGGGTCGGCAGATCCAGGTTGTGCAGCATGTCCTTGATGGCGGCGGCGCCGATCCCGACCCGGAATTTGTCGCCGAAATCGGTCCGGGCCTGACGGAACATGTCCTCGTTGAGCAGGGTGCCGACCGCTAGGCTGGGTTCGTCGGAGCTGACCACGACATAAGAGTCGAAGTACAACACCTTCTCCAGCTCCTTCAAGGTCATGTCCAGCATATTGCCGATCTTGCTCGGCAAACTCTTCAGAAACCAGATATGGGCCACCGGGGCGGCAAGTTTGATATGTCCAAGCCGCTCGCGCCGAACCTTAGATTGGATTACCTCGACTCCGCACTTCTCGCAGACCACGCCGCGGTGCTTCATCCGCTTGTACTTGCCGCAATTACATTCGTAATCCTTTACCGGCCCGAAGATCTTGGCGCAGAAAAGACCATCACGCTCCGGCTTGAAGGTGCGGTAATTGATGGTCTCAGGCTTCAACACCTCGCCATGTGACCAATCCATGATCTTCTCTGGAGAGGCGATTGATATTCTTACAGAGTTGAAGTTAACTGGCGCTTTCGCTTTGGAAAAAAAACTAAAAAGTTCGTCCACGGCCCACCCCTATGCTTTATGTTTTCCCGTCCCAGATGCGGAACGAAAGACAAAGGTATTGATTTACGCGAGACCTGCGGTTACTCGTCAAGCAGCTCCATGTCCAGACACAAGCCTTGCAGCTCCTTGACCAGGACATAGAACGACTCCGGCAGCCCCGCCTCCAGGAAGTTATTGCCCTTGACGATCTTCTCGTACATCTTGGTCCGGCCCCCCACGTCGTCGGACTTCACGGTCAGGAACTCCTGGAGGGTGTAAGAGGCCCCGTAGGCCTCCATCGCCCACACCTCCATCTCTCCCAGACGCTGACCGCCGAACTGGGCCTTGCCGCCCAGGGGCTGTTGGGTGACCAGGGAGTAAGGCCCGGTCGAGCGGGCGTGGATCTTGTCGTCCACCAAGTGATGGAGCTTAACGATATACATGGTGCCGACGGTGATCGGATTCTCGAAGCGCTCGCCGGTCAAGCCGTCGTAAAGGTAGCTCTGGCCGACCTCGCTCATCCCGGATTCAACCAGGAGCTGCCGGATCTCCGACTCCTGCGCCCCATCGAAGACCGGGGTGGCCATGTGCAGGCCGGTCCTCATCTTGTTGGTCATGTCCAGCAGGGCCTGATCGTTTAAGCCCTCGGTCAGTTGCCGGTACTCCTCCTTGGAGTAAATTTTCTTCAACTTCTCCTTGACCGCCTTCGCCTCCCGCCGCTGACCGAGCTCGTAGAGCTGCTCGCCCAACTTCTTGGCCGCGAGCCCGAGATGGGTCTCCAGCACCTGGCCGACGTTCATGCGCGAGGGGACGCCCAGCGGGTTCAACACGACATCCACCGGGGTGCCGTCGGCAAAATAAGGCATATCCTCCTCGGGCAGGATGCGCGACACCACCCCCTTGTTGCCGTGCCGGCCCGCCATCTTGTCGCCCACCGAGAGCTTGCGTTTCTTGGCCACGTAAATCTTGACCATCTTGATCACCCCCGGCGGCAGGTCGTCGCCCTTGCGCAACCGTTCGATCCGGGACTCGTAACGCTTCTTGACCTCCTTGGCCTGGCTCTCGTAGCGCTCGTAGATCAGGTCGATTTCGCCCTTGAAGGCGGCGCCCTCGTCGAACGGCACCTTGCGGATGGCGTTTAGCCGCAACTGCACCAGGGCCTCGCGGGTGATCTTCTGCCCCTTCTTAATCAGCACCTCCGACTTTTTGGCGGTAACGTCCGCCGTCGCCTTCTTGCCGACCAGGATATCCGCCAGGCTGTTCATGACCCCCTTCTCCAGGCAGTCCAGCTCGTCGTTCATGTCCTTGTGCAAGCGGACGATCTCCATCTCCTCGATGGCCAGGGAGCGGTCGTCCTTCTCCACCCCCTTGCGGGAGAAGACCTTGGCGTCGATCACCACCCCCTCGATGCCGGGCGGCACCCGAAGCGAGGTATCCTTCACGTCCCCGGCCTTCTCGCCGAAGATGGCCCGCAGCAGCTTCTCCTCCGGGGAGAGCTGGGTCTCGCCCTTGGGGGTGACCTTGCCGACCAAGGTGTCTCCGGCCTTAACCACCGCCCCGATGCGGACGATGCCCGACTCGTCTAAGTTGCGCAGGGCCTCCTCGCTGACGTTGGGGATGTCGCGGGTGATCTCCTCCTTGCCCAGCTTGGTGTCGCGGGCCACGGTCTCGAAGACCTCGATGTGGATGGAGGTGTAGGTGTCCTCCCGCAGCAGCCGCTCGCTGATCAGGATCGAGTCCTCGAAGTTGTAGCCCCGCCAGGGCATGAAGGCCATGGTGACGTTCTTGCCCAGGGCCAGTTCGCCCATCTCGGTGGCCGGGCCGTCGGCCAAAACCTCGCCCTTGCTCACCCGCTGGGCGGGCAGCACCAGCGGGTGCTGGGTGAAGCAGGTGTTCTGGTTCGACTTCTTGTACTTGTCCAGCCGGTAGATGCCGACCCCGGAGAGGAAGCCGTCGGTGCCCGGCTGGTCGTAACGGATGACCACCCGGTTGGCGTCCACCTCCTCGATCACGCCGGGGCCTGCGGCCAGCAGACAGACCCCGGAGTCGCGGGCCACGGTCTTCTCCAGGCCGGTGCCCACCAACGGCGCGGCGGTGCGCAAGAGCGGCACCCCCTGACGCTGCATGTTCGAGCCCATCAGGGCCCGGTTGGCGTCGTCGTTCTCCAGGAAGGGAATCAGGGAGGTGGCGACGCTGACCAGCTGGTTGGGCGAGACATCGATGTGGGTGATGTCCTCGGCCCGGACGTTGACCACCTCGCCGTCCTGACGGGCGATCAGCATGTCGTTGACGATCTTGCCGTTCTTGTCGAGCTCGGCCTGGGCCGGGGCGATGACCATCTCCTGCTCGGCGATGGCATTGAAGTAGCTAACCTCGCCCGTGACCTTGCGGTTGACCACCCGGCGGTAGGGGGTCTCGATAAAGCCGAACTCGTTGACCCGGGCGTAGGCGGCCAGGGAGACGATCAAGCCGATGTTCGGGCCTTCCGGGGTCTCGACCGGGCAGATGCGTCCGTAGTGGGTGGGATGCACGTCGCGCACCTCGAAGCCGGCCCGCTCCCGGGAGAGCCCGCCCGGCCCCAGGGCGCTCAGCCGGCGCTTGTGGGTGACCTCGGACAGGGGGTTGGTCTGATCCATGAACTGGGAGAGCTGGCTGGTGCCGAAGAACTCCTTGATCGCCGAGGTGATGGGCTTGGGGTTAATCAGGTCGTGGGGCATCAGGGTCTCGACCTCCTGGAGACTCATCCGCTCCTTGATCGCCCGCTCCATCCGCACCAGACCCACCCGGTACTGGTTCTCGACCAGCTCGCCGATGGTGCGCACCCGACGGTTGCCCAGGTGGTCGATGTCGTCCACCGGTCCCTGGGCGTCTTTAAGCCGCACCAACTGCCGGATGGAGAGGATAATGTCGTCCCTGGTCAGGGTGCGGACGCTGATATCGGTGTCAATGCCCAGCTTGGCGTTGATCTTGAAACGCCCCACCTCCGACAGGTCGTAGGTTTCGGGATTGAAGAACAGCCCCTCAAAGAAGGTGGTGGCCACCTCGATGGTGGGAGGGCTGCTGGGCCGCAGGCGGCGGTAAATCTCCAGCAGGGCCTCCTCATGGGTGTTAACCTTGTCCAGGGCCAGGGTCTTGCGGAAGGAGTCGGTGTACTTGATCCCGTCGATGAACAGGGTGACAAACTCCTGAATCCCGGCCCCGGCGATGGCCTCAAGCGAGGACTCGGTCAGCTCGCCGTTGCAAGGCAGCAGCACCTCGCCGGTGGCCGGATGGACGATGTCCTGGGCCACGATCTGGCCGATCAGGCTGGCGGTTTCGATCTCAATGCGGGCAAAGCCCGACTCGGCGATCTTCCTGGCCAGCGACTTGCCGATCTTGCGGTTCTGCTTGACCAGCACCTCGCCGGTCGTGGGGTGAACGATGTCGTGCAAGGCCCGCTGGCCAACCGCCAGCTCCTCGTTGAAGGCCTTGTAGAAGACGCCCTGATCCACCATGACCCGCTCGGTGGGGTAGAAGAAGCTGAGCAGATCGGCGGCGCTCTGGCCCAGGGCCTTGAGCAGGGTGGTAACCGGGAACTTGCGGCGGCGGTCGATGCGGACGTAGAGGACGTCCTTGGCGTCGAACTCCAGATCGATCCAGGAGCCCCGCACCGGGATGATCCGGGCCGAGTAGAGCAGCTTGCCCATCGAGTGATTCTTGCCGTCGTCGTGGGCGTAGAAGAGGCCGGGCGAGCGCTGGAGCTGGCTGACGATTACCCGCTCGGTGCCGTTGACCACAAACACCCCGGCCTTGGTCATCAGCGGCAGGCTGCCGAGATACACGGACTGCTCCTTGATGTCGCGGATGGTCCGCACCCCGGTCTCGGCATCCACGTCGAAGGTAATCAGGCGCACGGTGATCTTGACCGGCACCTCGTAGGTCATCCCGCGCTCAACGCACTCCTCGACGCTGTATTTCGGCTCCCCGAAGGAGTAGTTGACAAACTCAAGAGAGCAGGCCCCATTGAAGTCCTCAATGGGGAAGATGTTTTTGAAGATCCCCTGCAAGCCGATATCGGCCCGGTCTTCCGGCTCGATATCCATTTGCAGGAACTTCTCATACGACAGTTGCTGCATCTCGATCAGATGCGGCTTTTCCACCGCCTCGCCAATCTTGGCAAAACTCTTCCGCACTCGTCTCATCATCTTCATTGCCGACCTGCCCCCGCCATTTGCTTGACTTAAGTTACACGCCCTTAGACGCGGCGCGCAAAAACGCACTAAAACGTTACGGAGTCCCGCAACGTTTTAGTGCATCAAAAGGCCTCCCGAAAAGGAGGCGCAACCAACAAGGGTCTTACTTGATTTCAACCACCCCACCCGCAGCCTCGATCTTGGCCTTGATGTCAGCCGCCTCTTCCTTGCTGACCCCTTCCTTGACGGTGGAGGGGGCGCCTTCCACCATATCCTTGGCCTCCTTAAGGCCGAGCGAGGTGATGGCGCGCACCTCCTTGATGACCTGGATCTTCTTGTCACCGCCGGACTTCAGGATAACGTCGAACTCGGTCTTCTCCTCCACCGGGGCGGCGGCGGCCACCGGGGCGGCGGCGGCCATCGCCACCGGGGCGGCGGCGCTGACCCCGAACTTCTCTTCCATCTCCTTGATCAGCTCCGACAGCTCAAGGACGGTCATATTGGCAATAAAATCGATTACATCTTGCTTGGAAACAGACATGGTAATTCCTCCAGATAGTTAGCGCCGCGACGGCGCTTGATCCACAATTTTCTACTGCTCCTTTTGTTCCTTGATCGCCTGCAGGGCGTAAACCAGCTTCTGCGGAATGGCGTTCAGCACCCGGACAAAGCCCGTGGGCACCGCCTGCATCACCGAAAGCAACTGGCCGAGCAACACCTCCCGACTGGGCAGGGTTGACAGGGAGACAAGGTCGGCGCCAGAGAGCAACTTGCCTTCCAGCACCGCGCTCTTGATGCTCAACTTCTCGTGCCCCTTGGCAAACTCGACCAGCACCTTGGCCGGGCTCACCGGATCGCCGTAGGCGAGGGAGACGGCGGTGGTGCCCTGAAAATAATCCCCCAGGGGCGCGAAGGGGGTCTCCTGGCTGGCCTTGCGCAACAGGGTGTTTTTGGCGACCTTGATCTCGGAGTCGCACTTCTTTAAGGCGATGCGCAACTCCTCGAATTCGGATACAGTCAGACCTCGATAGTCGCTGGCCACGGCGATGGACGCCTTGGCAAACTTTTCCGACAACTCCTTAACAACCGATGTTTTTTCCTCGCGGTTCAATACGTTTCACCTCCTTTGCAAGAACTTTGATTTTTGGTAAAGGAACAGTCGAGGTCGACGTAGATGACAGGTTGTAAAACCGTTGTCTCGGCAGGCCGGGAATAATGACTCTTCCCAATTAAACCTTGGCATAAAGCAAGGCACCTGCTGTCTTCGACTTCAGAACTGCTCACCATCGTAACGGTGCGCTACGAACAACAATAAATGCGGAAAAATCTAATTTGCCGCCATATAATTTGAGGGATACAACAGGTGCACCATCAGTTCACAAAAAAAAGAAGATGCAGACTGAACTTGTCTCTTACGGCCAGGGGATAGAAGGCAAGCCGGGAGGTGCCCTTAAGGCGCCGGGGAGGGCAACTACTCACTCCCCGGCCCACCCTTGATTGCGCCGGCTCGTTACCCCAGGCGAACGGAACAGTTAACGGGAAATCGTCCGCAAGGGCAAGGGGTCGAGCTTGATCCCCGGGCCCATGGTGGAGGAGAGGCTGACGCCCCGGAGGTAGATCCCCTTGGCGCTGGAGGGTTTCAAGTGATTCAATCTGTCGATCAGCGCCATGGCGTTGTCGCGCAGCTTATCCAGGCCAAAGGAGGCCTTGCCGATCATGGCGTGGACAATCCCCGCCTTATCGACCTTGAACTCGATCTTGCCGGACTTGATCTCGCCCACCACCCGCGCCACGTCAAAGGTGACGGTGCCCAGCTTGGCGTTGGGCATCAAACCGCGGGGGCCGAGGATGCGGCCGATCTTACCGACCGTGCCCATCATGTCGGGGGTGGCGATGGTCCGTTCAAAGTCCATCCAGCCGCCCTGAATCTTCTCGATATATTCATCGCTGCCCGCGTAGTCGGCGCCGGCGTCCAAGGCCTCCTTGACCTTGTCGCCCTTGGCGAAGACCAGCACCCGCTCGACCTTGCCCGTTCCATGCGGCAAGACCAGGCTGCTTCTGATCATCTGATCGGCGTGACGAGGATCCACCCCCAGACGGACGGCAAGATCGATCGACTCGTCAAACTTGCTCCGCACGCACTGCAAGGAGACAGCAATGGCCTCGTCAACAGTGTAAAACTGCTGAGATTTAACCTTAGCGATATTTTCCTTGTGCTTCTTTCCCATCTTCGACATTATGTTCACCTAAAAATTGTAATGGTCTGCCATCCGACTGACAGATCATGTCGGGAATTACTCCGTGATGGTGATCCCGCAGCTCTTGGCCGTCCCCTCAATAATCCGCATCGCCGCCTCGACATCGTAGGCGTTCAGATCCGGCAACTTCAAGGTGGCGATCTCCCGGACCTTCTCCTTGGATATCTTGCCGATCCTCTCCCGCTTGGGGTTACTGGAACCCTTGCCGGCGTTTAGGGCCTTGAGCAGCAAGACCGAGGCGGGCGGGGTCTTGGTGATAAAGGAGAAGGAGCGGTCGGCATACACGGTGATGACCACGGGGATAATCATGTCCCCCTCGCCTTGGGTCTTGGCGTTGAAGGCCTTGCAGAACTCCATGATATTTACGCCGTGCTGACCAAGCGCCGGGCCAATCGGCGGGGAGGGATTTGCCTTGCCGGCAGGGACTTGCAGCTTGATGTACCCGGTTATTTTCTTAGCCATGTTCTAACTCCTGTTGATAAAAAACCACTACTATTGAATGCCAAGGGCCGCTCAGCCCTTGGTCACCTGGATGTACTCAAGCTCCACCGGGGTCTCCCGCCCAAAGATGCTGACCATAACCTTAACCCGACCCTTGTCGGGATAGACATGGTCCACCACCCCCTGGAAATTAGAGAACGGGCCGTCCGTCACCCGGACCACGTCGCCCACCTCATAGGAAACCTTGGGCTTGGGCTTTAACGCCCCGTCCTTGATCCGGTTGATGATCTTGTTGGCCTCCTCGTCTGGCAGCGGATCGGGATGAACGTCGTTGCCAATGAACCCGGAGATCTTGGGGGTGCCGGTCACCGTATGCCAAGTACGATCGTTAAGATCGACGTTGACCAGAATGTAACCAGGGAAGAATTTTCTGGCCGAGGTCTTCTTGGAGCCCTTGACCATCTCGACCACCTGCTCGGTCGGGATCAGCACCTCGCCGAAGAACTCCTCCTGATTGGAATTCTTGATCCGTTCCAACAGGGCGGCCTTGGCCTTTTCCTCAAACCCGGAGAATGTGTTGACTATGTACCAGCGAAGAGCCATCAATATGCCTAAGAATTGTTATTCCCGAAACCAGGCCCGCAAGCCTATCTCAGAACCGCCCCGATCAATTTTCCCAGCAGCAAATCAACCGTTGCCAGATATAGAGACAAGATAGTCACCAAGACCACCACCACCCCCGTGGAGGCCATGGTATGCTTTCTGTCCGGCCAGGCAATCTTGTTAAACTCGTTCTGAACCTCGCCAGCAAACTTCTTGATGAGATCAACGCTGAGCTTAGGCCTCTGCTCCACCGCTGTCAGATTCTTTTCGCTAACCTTATTCTCTTTTGCCATGGTCTGGTCGTCTCTGAATTCACCAACTCAAATAAAACGATCGGCTCGCCACATCTAGTGTTTTTACCTTCACCAGACCCGGCTATCGCTATCATTAAGTGGCAGGCCAGGAGGGACTCGAACCCCCAGCCCTCGGATTTGGAGTCCGATGCTCTACCATTAGAGCTACTGGCCTGCTTTTGGCGCTATTTCGTCTCTTTGTGCAGGGTATGGGTCCGACAGAAAGGACAATACTTCTTTAACTCTAGCTTGTTGGGGGTCTTTCTCTTGTTCTTGGTGCTGGTGTAGTTCCTCTGTTTGCAGTCGGTACAACCCAGCGTGATGATATCTCTCATAAATCCACCCTCAATTAGTTGCCAATCAATCCCGATAAAATCATTAAGAGAAGATGGCTGGCCATCTTCTCTTAATGATTAGAGATAGCTCCGGAACGGATAAAGACCGGAAGCCTATTCGATGATCTTGTTGATGACCCCGGCGCCCACGGTGCGCCCACCCTCGCGGATGGCGAACCGCAATCCCTCCGCCATCGCTATCGGGGTGATCAGACTGGCGTCAACCGAGACGCTGTCCCCAGGCA